>JAGGRU010000271.1 GCA_021159425.1 Sulfurovum sp. | reverse complement strand
ATGCTGCAAGTTTTGCATCATGGTGTTTGTTACCAATAAATCTTAGTGACTCAGCCAATGCCAGGAACTCACCCAATGAATCCCATCTTAAGTGACCTTCTGCCAAAAATTGATCAACGTGCTTTGGAGCAGATCCACCGGCACCAGTTTCATATAAACCACCACCGGCAAGCAATGGAACAATAGAAAGCATTTTAGCAGATGTACCAAGCTCTAATATCGGGTACATATCTGTAAGGTGATCTCTAAGAACGTTACCAGTAACAGCGATCGTATTTTCACCTTTTCTTACTCTGGCATTTGTAAATCTTGTAGCATCTGTAACATTCATAATTTGAATATCAAGACCATCTGTGTCAAGGTCTGCAAGGTAAGTGTTTACTTTTTTGATCATCTCAGCATCGTGTGCTCTGTTTTCGTCTAACCAGAAGATAACTGGTACTTTCTCGATCTGACCTCTCTCAACTGCAAGTCTTACCCAGTCTTTGATAGGGATATCTTTTGCACGTGACATTCTCCAAATATCACCTTTTTCACACTCAAACGTCATCAACACTGTACCATCTTCGGCAGTTACTGTTACAGTACCGGCTTCAGCCAATTCAAAAGTCGTTGGGTGAGAACCATACTCTTCAGCTTTTTGAGCCATAAGACCAACGTTTGCCATTGAACCCATAGTTGTTACATCGTATTGACCATTTTTCACACAGTCAGCTACCATTTCAGCATGGAACATACCGTAAGTAGAATCAGGGATAACAGCTACACACTCAACTGCATCACCATTTCTGTTCCACTGCTTACCGCCTTCTCTTACAACGACAGGCATAGAAGCATCAATAATGACATCATTAGATGCATTGAAGTTTGTTGTTCCCTTGTCAGAATCAACCATTGCAATTTCCGGGTTATCAGACTCAACAACCGCCTGGAATGCAGCTTTGATCTCAGCTTCTAAAGCATGACCGGCAATTTTATTTTCTAAGTCAGACATACCCTGGTTAGGGTTAACGTGAAGCTCTGCGAATGTATCTGCATATTTTGTAAATACATCTTGAAAGAATACTGTAAACGCGTGACCGAACATAATTGGGTCAGAGATTTTCATCATCGTTGCTTTAAGGTGGATAGACCATAAAACACCATTTGCTTTTGCATCTTCAATAGTTTTAGCAATAAATGTTTTGAGTTTAGCAACAGACATATATGTACCATCTAAAACTTCTTTATCCAACGCATCAATAGTTGCCAATTCTTTTCCGTTAAGCGCGATAGTTACTTTTTGAGCTTTTGTCATAGTAACTGATTGCTCGTTACCTTGGAAATCTCCATTTCCTTCCATATGTGCAACATATGCTTTTGCATTTTCAGGAAACGCTTTAAGTCTATGCGGGTGATTCTGAGCATATTTTTTAACAGCTGCTGCTGCTCTTCTATCTGAGTTTCCTTCTCTTAGTACCGGGTTAACAGCTGAACCAAGACAAGTACTGTACTTAGCCTGAATAGCTTCTTCCTCTGCATTTGCCGGATTTTCAGGGTAGTTAGGAATATCATGTCCTTGACCTTGAAGCTCTGCGATACAATCTTTAAGTTGACCTACAGATGCAGAGATGTTTGGAAGTTTAATGATGTTTCCATCGGGCTGTAAAACCACTTTTCCAAGTTCAGACAAATGATCTTCTGCTTTTCCCATAGCTGCAAGTACTCTTGCTGCAAGTGAAATATCAGATGTTACAACTGATACTCCTGCTGCCCGTGTAAATGCATTTACAATTGGTAACAGTGAATAAGTAGCCAATGCTGGCGCTTCATCAATTTTAGTCCATATGATCTTTGGTAATTTTGACATTTAAATTCCTTAAATTAGATTATTAGTGAGAGGAGTGTAACACTTTTTTACAGTCAGGCTATTTAAATTACTGCTTACAAAAAAGTTATCTTTATTATTTGTTTCTATACTACACAGATATTTACATAAAATGTAATTAATAGAGGATATATTCTCTATTTTACAAGAGAGGAATCTTTCTCTTTTTCATATACTATTTTTATATCTTTCTCAATTTCATCCGGAGCTGAAGCAATTTTAAGAAAGTCTGTCATACTAAGCAGAGGAAGAGAAAGTGCCAAATAATATTTGGGACTTAGCATCACTGCTTTTTCATCTTTGATCATCACTTCATAAGGGAAGATTTGTGCATTTTTCTCTGCTTTTATCTTTTTGAGGTAATCATATGTTTTATGATCAAGTTTATGACCTACAAGAGTTGAGCCATTTGGTAACGCCAACACATAAGAGATATGTTTTGTTGCATTTGTTTCTGAAACTCTTTCGACAATATCATCTCCTTTTGCCACCACGATCATATCATTGAAATGCGGCATACCTAACATAAAATGATAATTAGATAAATTAGAGAGTCCAAGTTTGTCTTCTGCTTCATACATTTCTCCAAGCGTTGATTCTAACGCCTTCAATGTTTCCGTAAATTGTCCATACTTGAATTGATCTTGAAGAAATGCTGCTCCAAAATAAGAAGGGTTTTGTACACGGATCTCAACATCTTTACTCACTGACATATGCAATACAGATAAAAAGCTATTTGTGTTTTGAAGTGCTTCATTTGTAAAACTAATGACCATTTCATTTTTAAATATTTCATCTACAGCTAAAATATCAAAGCCATTAATTTCAAGTTTAAATTTAAGTTTTTCTACTGTTTGAGGGTTTGATGTGTAATATGCAGTAAGTTCTTTAGGTTCAGATGTTCTCACTACGAACTTTTTACCTTTGAATACTTTTTCTCTAGGAACAACAACAGTTGTTACTGGTATTATTGCTTTGCTGGCAATAGGCTTCACTTTTTTGAAAGTTTCAAGTTCAGCTTCAAGTTTTTTGATCTTTTCTTTAAGCATTGTAATTTCAGCATTTTGTAACCCAATGGTTGAATTGCACTCTTCAGTATTTAACTGAGACAGATCTGCATAGGCAGATCCGACTGCGAACATCAATAATAATATAATAATATTTAATCTCATCTCAACCTCTTAAGAAAACAATCCTGCTGTATTTTAGCCTATATATCTTAACAAAAATATAAATTATTTAACATTAAATCGAATAAACTCTTTGGGATACGCTGATCTTTTATCATCTGCTTTTATATTCTCTTCATTCTCGTTTTGTAACTTGATCGCTTCAGCGATCTTAACAAAAGAGACTATTTGAGCAATTTCCGCTAAAGATCTTGCACGTATTACTTCCATTCTTGCCGTAATAGTAGAAATATCTGCTTTTGCTTTAGATTTGATCTCATCTAATGTTAAATCTTCATATTGCTCTTTCATGAATAAGACAACATCTTCATTTAAAAGTGCTTTTGTTATTTTAACATTTGATACTGCCTCCGTGATCTCTACAGCAGAAACTGATCTTGCTATTTTTACCGCAGAAATATTCTTTGCTATTTTAAGTGCTGAAGCATCATCCAATATGTTATATTTCTCTTTTGTTTTACTGATCTCAACTTGTTTTGTAGCCTCTATAATGGTTCTTGCTGCTTTTGCTTTTACAATTTCAACAGTTGCAATAGCCTTTACTATCTTTTTTGTAGCAATTGCTTTTTCAGTTTCTATCTTTTCCGGTGTAGCTTTCCCTGATTCAAGATTTTCAACTCTTACAATGGCTTTAATGATCTTGCCTTTTGCATGTATTTTAGCTATCTCAACTGTAGCTGTAGATTGGGAAATGTTAGCAATTTCCCGGGATTCAACAATTTTGGTTTCTGTACTCTTTTGGGTTTGTTCTTCACCATCTCTGTGTGCACGTGCATCTTCTATACTTTTTACTGTCTTTTGAAGCGCATCTATCGTAGTTTGACGTGCCTGATCTGCTTCACCAAACGACTTCAAAATCTCATTTCTTACTTGATCACGAGTATCTTCCGCGTGTATGTGAGAAAATGTAAGTGCCAAGAGAGGTAAGATAATCATATTTTTATTCATAAATAGTCCTTTTTTAAAATCATTCTAAATTATTATATTACAATTCATATATCAATTTAATTAATTGGAGCATTATTAAAAATGATAATCTCAATTCATAGAATAAAAAATAAATTTATCCTTCAACACTCAAATTCTCTTGCAAATAGACCCCTAACTCTTTAGCCTCTTCCAAGATCAACTCACTCACTTTCATTTTAGATTCAATAATGACATCAGCGAGTTTGGACTTAATATGCAGCTCAAGCGGGCGTTTCCCCGGGTAGCGTTCTACAAGACACATAAGGTCTTCTACCGTTTTGGCATCGGGCATAAGATTCAGAGCTAAAATGAGTGGGGGCTGTACCGGTTCTGGCGTGTGTTTTTCCTCTTTTTGTACTTTCACTTTTGTTTTCTTCGCATCTTTAAGAGAAGAGATCTTTAAAATATTCATACGGGTGAAGTTATCGTCTTTGCTAATCTTTACTTTAAAAGCAATAGGTTTGCTAAGGTCAAAATCTTCATCCAACTCTTTAAGTCTGTTCTCAAAAAGCATCAACTCTATATTTCCGTGCAAGTCCATAATATTGGCAATACCGAATTTGTTCCCTTTTTTAGAGATCTTTTCTACAATGCCTTCAATTTTTCCTATGAACATAGCCTGCGAACCATCTGCCAAATCATCGATCTCCGAGCTCAAGGTATAATTTATTTCATCAAGTGTTTCACGGTATTTGTCGAGTGGGTGCCCGGAAACATAGAAGCCAAGAGACTCTTTTTCCATTTCAAGGATCTCCATAGGTTCAAACTCATCCATGTGTGTAAGTGTGAGTGTGACCGATGTCATCTCTTCACCTTCACCAAAGAGAGAACCTACCGCCATTTTTTTCGCTTCCCCTGCTTTTTTAGCCGTATCGATGATATCTTCTATCTGAGAAAGCATTGCTTTACGAGAGTATCCAAAGCTGTCAAATGCCCCTGCCTTAATAAGTGTCTCGATCACTCTTTTATTGACTTTACTTGAGTCAATACGGGAAACAAAATCAGAAAGGTCTTTAAATTCTTCATCCCCTCTGGCTTCAAGC
This sequence comes from Sulfurovum sp., assembly GCA_021159425.1. Lineage (GTDB taxonomy): Bacteria > Campylobacterota > Campylobacteria > Campylobacterales > Sulfurovaceae > Sulfurovum. Next base: position 1,147 of record JAGGRU010000271.1, on the reverse strand, counting down.
ATAGTATTGATGGCTATGTCACCTGCACCTTTCAGTGCTCCCATACCAAACATAACGACCTCATCACCATCAATGTTCCGTGCTTCAAATACCAATCCTGATTTATTGATGTCAGGTGGAAGAAGTTTCATCCCCATATGTTTTACTTCATCCACATATCTGACCACTTTGTCTGTGTTATTTTTCTCCAAGGTCAAAATAGCTGCCATGAATTCTGTAGGATAGTAGTGCTTCAAAAATGAGGTATAAAAGGTTATCATTGCATAGGCTGCTGAGTGGGATTTGTTAAACCCGTATCCTGCAAATTTCAAAATAAGGTCAAACAGTGCAGCTGATTTGGCTTCGTCAAAACCATTTTTCACAGCACCCTCTACAAACTCAACTTTGAGTTTATCGAGCAAGGCCTGATCTTTTTTACCCATACCACGACGTACCAGGTCTGCACCGCCAAGGCTAAAGCCACCGATGGTCTGCACAATTTGCATAACCTGTTCCTGATACACGATAACACCATAGGTAGGTTTCAGTATCTCTTCAAGTTCCGGAAACATATATGTAATTTTTGCACGCCCGTGTTTACGCTCTACAAAGTCATCCAGCATTCCGGACTCCATCGGTCCCGGTCTGTAAAGTGCAAGCATCGCAATAACATCTTCAAAGCCGTTTGGTTTTAGTTTTTTAGCCAGATCCTGCATACCGGCAGACTCTATTTGAAACAGTCCCAGTGTTTCACCCGTGCCTATATAATTATAGACCTCTTTGTCTTCGATGTCCTCTTCAACAAAGTTAATGCGTTTTCCATGTCTTCTCTCAACCAGTTGCAGTGCTTCCTCAATGACCGTAAGCGTTTTAAGTCCAAGAAAGTCAAACTTGATGAGATCTACATCTTCTACATACTTACCTGAGTACTGCGTTGCAAGGGTATCAAGTCCTGTTGGTTTAAACAATGGTGTTTTCTGCCAAAGCGGTTCATTTGAGATAACAACACCTGCAGCATGTGTCCCCGCATTTCTATTCAAGCCTTCAAGTGCCAGTGCATACTCCCAGGTACGTTTTGCCTGTGGGTCACTCTCTAAAAGTGCTTTGATCTTCGGTTCTTTCTCGTAAGAGCCTTTGAGGTCTATGCCCAGTTCATCAGGGATGAGTT
>JAGGRU010000059.1 GCA_021159425.1 Sulfurovum sp. | reverse complement strand
GTTCTACTACTACTTCTTTTACATCATCAAATAATGCCATTGATTACTCCTTAAGATTTGTTATGAAATACGCATAATTATAACCAAAAAATGATAACAAACGTATATATTTCTTAAATAGCACTCTCTTTGGGTGAATTACTTTCCTAAAAGTTTCTTTTTTACAAAAGGGTCATGCAGATTTTTCCCCTGAAGCATCAAAAGCTTCATCTCTTCATAATCTATGAGACCCTCTTTTTTATTTTCCACTGCTGCAAATCCATATCCCATAGGTGAAGGTGCAATACGTGAATACCATGCTTTTGTTGCATCGATCCAGAGATGAGTATCGAGTGTTTGTGTCAGTATGACCTGTGTATCCGGAGAGTGATTTTCAAGCCAAAGCACGACACAGCCGATGTCATCAAAAAAATATGTGTTCCCATTTTTGGCAATGAGTTGTGCTGCATAATTAAGTTCTTCTACATCCATATTGCACTCAGAACACTGATACTCTTTAGATTTAATATCAACTGCCTGATATGTCATGTTTCCTTTATACACATATCTGTTGCCGTCTGAACTTCCAAAGGAGACTAAAAGTATGACGATCACAGCGATCACGATACCAAAGGTTAAAATATTGATCAGGATTTTTTTCACAGCAACACTCCATTTTTTAAATAATACACAGCCACATAAGCACTACACAGTAAGACAAACAAACTCAATAATAGTAACGAAATTCTCTTTAGACTCTTTGCAGGCTGCTTGAAAAAACTTTGCATTATTGCGGCATCTATACTTAAAAACAGACCTAATAACAGTAAGCCCCACAAGAGATACCCTACATAAAAATAGTGATCTTGCAGCATACAAAAAGGACAAAGATGTGTCGGTAACTCATAAATATAGGTACCGAAAAAATAGACTACGGCATAATAAGCAATTACCCCAAACAATAAACTTGCAATAATACTCATTACAGCAAGCTCAGAGACAGTCGTTAAAACTACCAGAGCAAAAAGCAGATAAAAGAGTATTAAGAGCTTAGGGATATCCAAACCAAAAGGCAGTCCGTTGGCTCCCCCTGTCTGACCAAATATCACTGAACAGCAAGATACGGGGTTTGTCGTTTCTATATGTGTAAAATAGAGTATATCCAGTAAATACTCGGTACTCAAAAGAAAAAAGATCAGCACAAAGAACCATGATTTAAGTTTCAAATAGGGATAGTTTTTTTCTTTGAGGTCTATGCTGTTCATACTCAACCACAAAGCACTTAAAAAGAGAATGATTATTTTAAGGGCTAGAAGAGGGTTGCCATATTCATTTGCCTTGACCACCCCTGCTCCACACATTGCCCCTGGGATGAGATCAGAGAGATTATCTATGGTGTAGACAAAGTAAGGCAGCAAAACAACTTTTAGCATCATCACAAAAAAGATGATGGTCATGACAAGGTAGGAACGATTTTCCAATGCAAACTGCTCTGTAGTAAAAGCATCGAAGTTCCACCTTTTTAACAGTCCGATCGTAGCAAGAAAAGCAATAAAGAGCAAAAAATAAAGTACAGTCTCAGAAAGAAGATAAACGATTACTTCATTGCTTAACAATATCTCATTCACTGTGAATTACCTAATTATGGGCAGATATGGAATCTGCCCCTACAATATTTCCGTCTTCCATATGCACGACCTTATCTACAAAAGTAAGTGCCTCAAAAAGGGGGTCATGTGTTGCGACGATAATGGTTTTTCCTCTCTGATGAAGTGACTGGAGTATCTCTATGAATTTAAGTGAATTTTCTCTGTCAAGATTTGCTGTAGGTTCATCACAAATGATGAGTTTAGGTTCATGTACCAAAGCTCTGGCAATAGCACAACGCTGTTTCTCTCCACCTGAGAGTTCTTTGACCTGCTGTGATGCCTTATGCGAAATAGCTGCATTCTGCATACTTTCTGCTGCCATCTCTTTGATCGTTTTGATATCAAGTCCGGAGTTAATAAGCGGAGCAATCACATTCTCTTCCACAGACAATGCCTCTAAAAGATTAAAATGCTGGAAGATAAACCCTATACTTTTTGCACGATAGGCTGAAGCATGCAGGTCAGGAAGCTTGGAGATGAGTTCTCCCTCTACTACTATTTTCCCGGAACTTGGTTTATCTAGTGCTGCTATAAGTGATAACAGTGTTGACTTTCCACTGCCACTCACCCCCATCAAGATCATTGTTTCACCTTTAGCAAGCTCAAGATCGATCGACTTAAGTGCTTCAAAAGCCTGTGGAGTCCCTTCGTTAAATATCTTGCTCACATTTTCTACACTTATCATAACATCGCCTCTTTTGGCGGAGTGACTGCTATTTTCCATGCAGGAATGAGTACCGCTGCAAGAAACGGAATGGCATAAAAAAGGAAAATAGACCCCAATAAACCAAACTCCAGGACCGGTACAAATGAAACATGATTAGGCAAGTTCGCACCTCCTAAAAATATTTGACTCAAAAGTGGTGCATCCCATATAAATACATACAGATATGCCAGTATCACACCCAGCACAAAACTTACAAGTACAACCACTGCCGTTTCATAAAATTTTAACTTCAAAATATCTTTGATACTCCAGCCTACTGCACGAAGTATACCTATCTCTTTTCTCTCTGTAGAGTAAACCATAGAGTAACGCTGATAGAGAATAAGCATAAAAGTTACCATAGCCACAAGATAGAGTATCAAAAAGAGCCCCCCTTTATAATTATAGAGGTTCTCATATGCTTTTACGATCTCTCTCTTTTCTACCACACGTACATCATAAAAGAGGAGATGCAGCTTGCCTATAATGTTATCCCATTCAGCATCATTGGGAACATTAAAGGTAATATCTGTAACTTCATCCTCACCTAATCCAAATATTTCTCTGGCTAGCTCTATAGGCATAATGATCATATCATTCGCTATAAGATTGGTCCCAGAGGGAAGTGCTTGATGTATTTTTACTTTTTTGAAACTTCCCTGGGGGGTTTTAAATGAAAAATACTCTTTATAATAGTGTTCTGATAAAAATGTCTTTACCCCTTCACCAACAAGCATACTGTCCGTAGATAAAAAACTTTTCAGATCCAAACCTTTTACAAGGGATCGAAGCTCTTTAGAGCTTTGTTCATCAAAGAGATCGACACCTACCAGCAAAAAAGATTCTTCCCGGGGAGCAAAAAAGTATCGACCGTAAATACGTGGTGCCACTTGCGAAATACCATTGATCTCCAATACTTTATCCATCCAGGCAGAAGGTGTATTAATTGCCTTTCCTGCCTGTACTCTGGAGACTGTGAAATCAGATTGACTCTCCAATGTACCCAAAAGCATACTTTGCAGCGAAGAAGAGATAAAAAGTACCGAACTCAAGAGAAAAATGATGATCACAGAGATCAGAACTGCCCCGATATGTTTACCTTTTTGTTTAAATAACAGTAGCGTTAGAAAGTGTAGAAAAGCATTATTGTTCATAAACAAGATCCATTTTATTCATTGCTTGCATTTGAGGATATGCAGGGTTTAGAGTCTTTTCATAAAAAAGAACTCTTGGCTCATAGTAAGCAACAGATAGTGAAGGAGAAGAAATTTCTGTGATCTTGCTAATACTGCTTAAGGTCTTTTGTGAGGAGACACCATTATGGGTAAGATAGTGGATAAAAACAAAGCCTGTCAATAACAATACGATTGATACCAGTATAGAAAATTCTTTGATCAAGACTAATTCCTCTTTTCTTTCTACTTATAACTGTTCTATGCCGTCTAATGCCATCACCATTTTATCGGTAATTTCATCAAATTTTACCATAGCTTTACCATTATGGTCATCCATGAATGCTTTGGCACTCTTTTCACTCTTAAACGGTATGAGTTCACGACCCATAGGTCCAAAGATATCTGAGTCCAATACATAAAAAGCTTCTTTGGCAGAGATCTCTTCGAGCGTATAATAATCACTCACCGTTATTTCAGAAATATGTGTCCGATCATAAGGGAAATCTCCATCAAAGATATAATACTTCATCATATCTTTAACGCCATCAAAATAGTATTTTTCACCATTGATCTGCATAAAAGCTGCCCATTTAGGATACTTAGATACAAACATACCACATACAGGGCATTTTGCATCAGCAGGGACATCTATGTGTTTCCCCGCCAACTTCATACTGCCATTACTCACATAATAGGCAACAGCTTCCAACTTAGATCTAGAAAGAGAAGGACAGGCTTGGGAAGTTTTTATTTTTCCCATCAATTGTTCGATCGTCCCTTGGGCGGAAGGAAGTTTTTTAGAGTTACAAAGAGTCTTGACTATTTTTTCACCTTTGTTTGAAAGTTTAACGATCTTTGCCAAACTTAATTCATTCGCAAAAAGTGATCCTGTGAGAAAGAGAGATATTAGTAGTATTCGTGTCATATATTGCAGCCTATTGAAGTGATTATGCCAGAAAGCTCTTTTACTCCATGCGACAAATCTTGCACTCAACCCCAAAGGGGCGGCTCTGCCGTTTGCAAGATGCAGGAGTATGGAGTAAAAGAGTGAAGCTTCTTATCTATTTTTTAAGTAAAGTCCTATTGCCTGCATCTGCTTAGAATTTAAATCTTTACATAGTTTATTTTCAACGATAAATGTTTTTGCTTCAGCTGTAGTAGCAAATTTCTTGTCTGTTTTCTGACACATTTTACCATACATCATTTTGCCTTTTTCAGCCATCATCGCTTGCTTTTTAGCAACCATTTTGCTGTCTTTGGCAAAATCACTTTCTGCTGCTTTATATGCACCACTGTAATCAACTACTTCACCGCCATTTGCTTTAGCAAACGCTTCTGCATCTGCTTTGTTCGCAAAAGCATATTTACTAACCATGGTCATTGTACCTTTTTTAGCAGATCCTACTACATAAGAAGCTTTATTGGCATCGATAAATTTAAGACTTGTTACATCTACTACTTTAATGTCTGTAAGATTAGACCCTTTTTTTGTATCTTCAACCACACAATGAAGAGAACAATACTGTTTTACTTTTCCATCTACTGTTGCTGCATGGTTTGTTTTGTAGAACATTGGCAATGTCATCCCACATTCTGGACAAAAAGGTTTTGCTTTACCCTCTTGAAGCAGTGTTGCTTCACCTTTGGATACCGATTGAAACATTTTCGTCATTTTCTTTGGTTTAGCTTCCTCTGCTTGTGCAAATGTTGCTAAAGTACCGAGTGCCAGAAGTGTTAGTAAAATCTTTTTCATTTTATTTCCTTATATTTTTGATAACCAATAATAATATATTAGTGTTAATTAACTGTTAAATATTTAACTTTCTAATAAAACTTGTGAATTTCTTCCATAATATTAGAAAACTCTATATCGTCACCCTTCTCTTTCAAGAATGAAATAAGATACTTTTCTGAAGCTTCAATACCCTCATTTTTTTCTATCTCTAAAAGTTCGGCATAGAGATCAGCAATAATTTCGATCACATGTTTAGAAATGCTTTTTCTTGCAGCATGATACCCTATGATCTTTCCTGTATCCGTATCTCTTCTTATTTCAAACTCAGTAAATATCCAATAATAGCGTCCATCTTTAGCAAGATTCTTCACCACAGCATTAATATTTAACCCCTGAGAGATCGTTTCCCATAAAAGTTTGAAGACTACCTTCGGCATATCCGGGTGACGTACAATACTATGTGGTTTGCCGATCAATTCTTCTTTACTATAGCCGGCAACTTCCATAAAATAATCATTACAAAAGGTGATCTTCCCTTTTTCATCTGTCTCAGAGACTATATATCTTTTTGGATCCAGTACTATCTCTTCATCTATTGGTGTTGGTTTTTGCATTTTAAATCCTTCCATTCAAAAGATTGATCAACGCATTCGGCACTTCATCAAACTTGAAAATTCTTTTTCCGTTATTTGCTTTGGAAAACTTCTCGGCTGCCTCTTTTGTTGCCAAAGGCACCAGATCATCACCTGCCGGTGAAGTCGCTCTGCTTCCATACACAAAAAAAGCTTTTTCAGCATTGATATGTTTTAAGGTTTCATAATCCGTTACAACGATCTCAGAAAAATCTCTCTCACTTTTGACACCTACATCAAACCATTTTCCCGGTCTGTGATAAAATTCAAACATCGATTTTGGACTGGAAAAATAAACCGTTTTTCCAGATCTTATTTTGATCTTAGCTACCCATTTGGGGTCTTTATAGACTTTGAAGTGTCTTACCAGACAAGTAGTATTTTTATCAAAATCCATCGTATAAAATGCCGGTGCGTCAAATGGTTTATCATTAACCGG
>JAGGRU010000276.1 GCA_021159425.1 Sulfurovum sp. | reverse complement strand
TGGTTGATAGGTTTGCATTCGTAGGTCGGGGTGTCCCCACCCCGACGTAGTTTGTTTAAATCCCTTCCATCCTTTTGGCTTCAAAACTCACCAGATCTTCACCTGAAAATTTAAAGATCACTTCAATAGGACGACAACACACTTCACAATCTTCAATGTAATCACTAGACTCTTCAGAACTGTCAAGAATCATAGAGATACGTTCCCAGCAGTAGGGACAGGTGAAAAAATGTTCCATTAGTTTTCTTTCTTTTTAAATAGTTTTCTTATCCAGTCTGTTAGTAAGCATCCATCTGTACAACCACCGTTTTTATCACATCTTGCTTTTCTAATGTTACGTAGTAGCAACACTAAAAAACCAAGGGCTATGATGAGTTGTACGATACCTGTGAGCCATTGTTGTTCTATAAGGTTTTGAATGGAGAGTACGAGCATAATAATGGTAATGATGAGGCACATAATAAAGAATCCTGTTTTTTTATGAGATTGTACTATACTTCTTTAATAATTACAAAGAGAGATCAAATGTCAAAGATCATAGAACACTTTAAAACACTTACTCAAATTCCTCACTGCTCTAAAGAAGCGGAAAAACTTTTAGACTTTATAGTCTCTTTTGCCAAAGAGAGAGACTACAGTGTTGAGGTAGATGAGTTGAAAAATATCTTTATCTGCAAAGGCACAGCAACACTTTGTCTGCAAGCCCATTATGATATGGTCTGTATGGGGAAGGCACCCCAGATAGAAACCTACATTGAAGAGGGCTGGATGAAAGCCAAAGACTCTTCTTTAGGTGCAGATAACGGTATGGCAATAGCTATGATGATGCAACTGATGGATGAAGGTGAAGCGTTGGAATTTCTGCTTACATCAGATGAAGAGATAGGACTCATAGGTGCCAACGAAGTAGCGTTTGATCTGAAGAGTAAGTATATGCTTAATCTTGACTCTGAAGATGAGGCTGAAGTGTATATAGGGTGTGCCGGTGGTGCAGATATTACCGCCTCAAAGACAGATACTTATGTAGAGGGTAAAGGTGACTGTTATGAAGTAGCGGTGAAAGGTCTTGTAGGTGGTCACTCCGGTGTGGATATAGATAAAGGTATCCCCTCAGCTATTAAAGTGCTTGGTGAATATCTGTTTGATCATAAAGTTACACAGTTAGCGAGTATCTATGCAGGAGAACGTCGTAATTCCATACCTGCAAATGCAGTGGCAATTATACGAAGTGACAAGGTTTTAGAAAATAGAGGTGATGTAAAGGTTCGTAAGTTGCATGAACAGCCTTTAGTGCTTAGTGAAGGTCAAAAGATCATAGATCTGATCCATTGTTTTAAACATGGAGTGCGAGCACAAAATGATGAATTGGGTATTCCTGATATCAGTATTAATCTGGCGATCATTACAGCAGATGAAAAAGGTGGCGTTGTAATTGAAACATCTGCGAGGGCTATGGATATTGATTCCCTTGAAACACTTACACAAGAGACAACGGCATTTTTTGAAACATACGGTTTTGAAGTTGTTGTTGAAGATAAGTATCCCGCATGGAAACCTGATGTAAGTGAGTTTACCAATTTAGTCAGTAAAGAGATGAAGTCGGTATTTGGCAAGACTAAAATGATGGCGATACATGCAGGTTTGGAGTGTGGAGTTATAGCAGAGAAGTATCCTTCTATGAAGTTTGCTTCTATCGGTCCGACTATACGTTACCCACACTCAAGCAGAGAGAAAGTAAAGTTGGATTCTGTTGAGAAAACATTTAAAGTACTTCAAGGTATTATTACAAGCATATAAAAGTTAAATATGTGTACTTTTGTTACACTTTTACAAAAGGACAATTTTATTTCCAATGATATTTCCAGCACCTTTCAAATTCGGGTGAGATCACATTTTTCGACAGAATACAAAAATAAGATTAAACCTTAAAGGTCTGTGTCGTTTTACAATGTGCAGCCATGAAGCACTCTTCGCACTCTGGTTTGAGTGCTTTACATCTGTATCTGCCAAAAAGTACCATTGCCTGATGAAGCAGATGCAAGTCTGTTTTAAACTTTTTGCTTAACTCCTCCTCACATTTTACAGCAGTTTTCGTATCGGAAAGCCCAAGTCGGTGAGCAACTCTGTAAACATGGGTATCTACAGCCATAAGATTTGCACCTGTATACTCTATCATCACGACATTGGCAGTTTTTTGCCCTACACCTGCGAGTTTGACAAGTTCATCTCGTTCCAGAGGTATCTCATTGTCATAATTTTCTACCACAGACTGTGCCATTTTAATGAGGTTTTTTGCTTTGTTGTTAAAAAAAGAACAAGTATTTATATAGGATTTAACTTCATCAAGATTTGCATTTGCAAGAGAAAGAGGATTTGGATAGGCTTCAAAAAGAGCAGGAGTGATGATGTTGACGCGTTTGTCTGTGCATTGGGCAGAAAGCATTACTGAGATCAGCAGTTCATAGAGATCATGGTATTTAAGTTCTGTTACAGAATCGGGATAATGCTTCAGGAATAATGATTTGATCTCTTCAATCTCTTTTTTTGTTGCTTTTTTGACTTTAGCCATTTAAAAATACCTTTTTTTAATCGATTAAGAGTAAAATATTAACATATTAATCAATGATTTACTAATCATAGATATAATCTTATGATAAATTTTAAAAATCAAAAGGAATTACATATGTTAAAACTAGCAAAAACTTCACTCTTGGCTGTAGCAGTCATGGCAACTTCAGTGGTTGCATCAGATATCCTGGTAACGGTGAACGGTAAAAATATTACAAAACAGGATGCAGAGCAATTTGTAGCGGCATCTACAAAAAATGCACATTTCAAACAATTGGACAAAGCACAACAAAACATGATCAAAGAAAGATTGGTTGAAAAAGTACTTTTTACAGAGTTGGCAAAAAAAGAGGGTGTTGATAAAAACCCCGAGTTTATTAAAAACATGGAAAAAATAAAAGAAGAACTTCTTGTAAATATGTGGATGAAAATGCAGTTGGAAAGTGCCATTGTAAGTGACAGTGAAGCAAAAGAGTTTTATGAAAAGAATAAAGATAAATTCAAACAACCTGAATCTGTAAGTGCAAAACATATTTTGGTGAAGACAGAAGATGAAGCAAAAGCGATCATTAAAGAGCTTAAGCCACTTAAAGATGCTGCATTGAAAGAAAAATTTGTTGTGTTAGCGAAAGCAAAATCTACAGGTCCTTCAGGTCCCAAAGGTGGAGATCTTGGAACATTTACAAAAGGTCAAATGGTTCCTGAATTTTCTAAAGCGGTATGGGCACTTAAAGATGGCACGATCACGCTGGAAGCTGTAAAAACACAGTTTGGTTATCATGTTATTTATCTTGAAAAGAAAAATGCTGCAGAGCCGGTATCTTATGAGAAAGTGAAAGAGAAGATTATTTTATCTCTTAAACAAAAACAATTTGCCGGCAAAATTGCAGAGATGGCGAAAGAGCTTAAATCTAAAGCAAAGATCGTTGATATGACTGCAGAGGCTAATGCAACAAAAAAATAATTTTTTAGTGATTTAAAGAATAAGGAATATATGTATGAATAAAATTTTAGTGATTTTAAGTGTCTTTTTGGGTCTATTTGCTAGTTCAGTATCCGCTGACGGACTAACAAATAATTTAAATAATATGTTAAATAAAAAAGATACAACACCTATGGTGGACTTGAGTAACCTTAATGTAAATGCTAAACCTAAACCTGTACAGAGTGCAGTGAAAACCAGGTCAAGCAAGGCAGTTGTTGCTACGGTGAATGGACATAAGATCATTAAAAAAGAGGCAGATGCATACCTTAAAAAGAGAACACAGGGTAAAGTAGCGAACTTTGACCTTTTACCTAAAAAGCAACGCATAAGGCTCCTTCAGGAAATGTCAATTTCTACGCTTGCCTCCGATGCTGCCAAAAAAGGCTTGTCGCAAGAGGAAAAATTAGCAATTTCTACACGCGTATGGATGCAGAAAAAGGCACTTGAAACCAAAGTAAGTGATGATCAGGTTAAAGAACTTTATGATCAAATGGAACAACGTGCTAAAGATGCCAACAGTACAAAACCAATACCTTCCTTTAACAGCATTAAAGATAGAATGAAAATGCAGATCGTTGAAAAAGAGATCATTGGTAAACTGATGAAAGGTGTAGAGTTAAAAGTGATCGATGCTAATATGATAGCCGGTAGTATTAATGATGTTTACATTTCTATTGAGGATGCAGATAAAGCACTTCATTCTATTTCAAAAGGGAAAGCTACCTGGGCAAAAGTTTCAGAAAATGACAGAATGAAGTTATTGAATATGATCGCACCGAGTAAATTGGTAGAGGAAGCTGTAAAGAAAGATTTAAAGTCCAAAGATACAGAAGTAGCATATTCCAATGTTTGGATGCAAAATAAAATTATGAAAACAGAAATTTCTGATAAAGAATTAAGATCTGCATATGATAAAATAAAAAAGTCTGCCAAAAAAGCAAAAAGCAAACAAGAGGTTCCGGAATTTGATCAGCTGAAAAGTACTTTAAAAATGCAGATGGGCAAAGAAAAAGTGATTGCTGATCTAATGAAGAATGCCAAAATAAAATTAAAATAATGTATGAAAAGGAAGTAATAGATGTCTACAAAAATATTAAATGTCGTTGACGCAGGTGTAATTACGGGGGATGACCTTCAGAAAGTGTTAAAAGTGGCGAAAGAGGAAGGTTTTGCCCTCCCTGCTGTAAATGTGATAAGTTCAACTTCTATCAACGCAGCTTTGGAAGCTGCTAAAAATGTGAATTCTCCAATTGTTATACAATTCTCAAATGGTGGTGGAGCTTTCTATGGAGGGAAAGGTTTACCTTCTGGTCAAGCTGCTATTTTGGGAAGTATATCGGGAGCTCAACATGTACATACTGTAGCAAAAGCTTATGGTGTACCTGTTGTACTTCATACAGACCATGCTGCAAGAAAACTTCTGCCTTGGATAGATGCACTGCTCGATGCATCTGAAGCGCATTTTAAAGCACATGGTATTCCTCTTTTCTCTTCTCATATGATAGACCTTTCAGAAGAGCCTATAGAAGAGAATATCGCTACTTGCAAGAGCTATTTGGAGCGTATGTCCAAGATGGGTATGACACTGGAGATCGAATTGGGTGTAACAGGCGGAGAAGAAGATGGTGTCGATAATACTGAAATTGACAATGCACTGCTTTATACACAACCGGAAGAAGTAGCGTATGCGTATGAAGAGCTTTCTAAAGTTTCTGATAGGTTTACCATAGCTGCTTCTTTTGGTAATGTGCATGGTGTGTATAAACCGGGTAATGTAAGCCTTACGCCAAAGATACTTGATAATTCACAAAAATATATAGAAGAAAAATATAATACAGGCAAAAAACCAGTTGATTTTGTTTTCCATGGTGGTTCAGGATCTGAACTTTCAGACATTCGTGAAGCCATAGGTTATGGTGTTGTCAAGATGAATATCGATACAGATACACAGTGGGCATATTGGGATGGTGTCAGAGAGTATGCGGCGAAAAACAATGATTATCTTCAAGGACAGATCGGTAACCCGGAGGGTGAAGATAAACCGAATAAGAGTCATTACGATCCTCGTAAATGGCTTCGTGCAGCTGAAGAGTCTATGATCGCCAGACTTGAACAGGCGTTTGATGATCTTAACTGCATTGGAAGAAATTAATTGAACTGTAGGGTCGGTTTACCGACCTTTGATTTATGATATTTAACCTTACACTTCCCTCTCCCATACAATCGATCACTCTCCAAGATCAACACTTTTATCTGAAGCGTGATGACCTTCTGCATCCAGACTTCTCGGGAAACAAAGCCCGTAAATTTCACTATTTTCTTCAAAATGATTTTCCAAATATTAATAAAATAGTTTCCTATGGTTCTGCACAATCCAATGCTATGTATTCACTTTCTGTTTTGGCGAAGATGAAGGGGTGGGAATTTGAGTACACTGTGGATCATATTGCTGATTATCTGAAAGAAAATCCTCATGGTAATTATGCGGGAGCACTCAATAATGGAATGAAGATCACCGTAGGTCGAGGTGCCCCCACCCCGACAAATAATGTTTTATTTATAGAAGAAGGCGGAAGACAAAAAGAAGCTGAATATGGTATTAAAATATTGGCACAAGAGATCATTGATTGGAAAGAAAAAAATGATATCAGAGAATTAAATATTTTTTTGCCTTCAGGCACAGGCACAACAGCACTTTTCTTGCAAAAATCATTCAGCATTCGCCCTGAAGGAAGTGCCCTTGGGGTGCAAAATTTAAAATTTAAAATTCGTGTTTACACGACCCCTTGTGTAGGTG
>JAGGRU010000137.1 GCA_021159425.1 Sulfurovum sp. | reverse complement strand
TATGGCATTGTAGGGTCGGTTTATCGACCATAAATTAAATATTATTATTTGTGGTCGATAAATCGACCCTACAAGTATGATATCTACATAAAACAACTACATATTCATCTTATATATACAAACATGTAAAAACTTTATTTTATCCAATTATGTTATGCTAATAGTATGAAAACAGATTGGAGTTCTAAAGATGACAATGCTTAAAAAAATAATCATATTCGTATTAATGTTCTCTGTAGCACTCAATGCTGATGAAGCACAGGCTATTATGAAAAAAGTGGATAACAATATGCGCGGACAGAGTGTGTATCTGAAGCTAAAAATGAGTATCACATCCCGTGGGCATAAACGTACGATGAAGATGGAGACATGGTCCATAGGAAATAAAAAGAGTTTTGTAAAAACTCTCTACCCTCCAAAAGACAAGGGGATCACTTTTTTAAATTTAAACAATCAAATGTGGCAGTATGTACCCAAAATAGAGAGAATTATAAAGATCCCGCCTTCGATGATGTTACAGAAGTGGATGGGTAGTGATATTACCAATGATGACATAGCAAAGCAGAGTTCAATTGTAGATGATTATAACCCCAAAATTTTGAAAAAAAGTGGAAATATTGTCACAATGCAACTTATACCAAAAGCAAGTGCAGCAGTGGTATGGGGGAAAATAATATCTCATATTGATACAAGAACGTATACCAGTACAAAAGATATATTTTATGATGATGAGGGTAAAGCGGTACGTGTATTCAGCTATAAAAACATTAAAAAATTCGGAAAATATTATGCCCCTACCTATTGGAGAGTTCAGCCTGTAGATAAAAAAGGATCTTACACAGAAATAGTCATTGAAAATATTAAATATGATATAGATATATCCGGAGATTATTTTAAAAAATCTGCACTCAAGAGATTTTCCAGATAATGTTCTCTTTTGCGCTAAAAAACATTTTCTTTTATAAAAGTCGTTCCATCACTACTTTTATACTTACTTTTGTTTCAACACTGTTTTTTATCGTATATGTAGCCATGATGGACGGTTCACATAATTCAATGTTGAAAAATGCACTTAAAGTCTATACCGGGGCTATAGAGATATATAAAACAGGATATCGTGATATTGGCGGTAATGAGTACTTTATTGAAAATGTGGATGAGATAGAAAGTAAATTAAGTCAAATAGATGGTATCAAACATTTTACATCAAGATATGAGACGTACGGAATACTCTCTACAGACAGATACTCAAGTGCAGCCATGGTTACCGGTATCAACCCTTTAAAAGAGGAGAATATGAGTCAACTGAAAGCGACATTGATCGAGGGTGAGTTTTTGAGTGAAACCTCTAAAAACTGTCTCTATGCAGGGGCTGATCTCATTAAAAAGATACACTTGAAAGTAGGAGATGAAGTAAGCTTTATAGGTTCAGCATCTGACAATTCATTCGCAGCAGACCTATTTACACTCTGTGGTGTTTTCAGAACAGGGTCGTTTGAATTTGATTCATCAGCCTCTTTTGTAAGCAGGAGTTATTTTGATGAGTTGATGTATGCTCAAAACAAGGCATCCTATATTACTATTGATGTAGATGATCTGGAAGATGTAGACTCTGTGCGTCTAAGTATAAAAAAGCAGTTATCATCTGAGTTGGAAGTTCTTACATGGAAAACATTGATGAAATCAATGGTAGAGATGATGCAAGTGGACAGTATTTTTGGATACATTTCAATGAGTCTCTTTTTTGTAGTGATCTTTTTTGTGATCATGATCTTTGGTTTTATCAATGTCTCTTCGCGTGTAAAAGAGTTTGGTATACTGCGATGTATTGGACTGTCTCGTGCAAATGTCAGGGCTTTACTTTTGTATGAAATTTTTATTCTTTCCTCTTTGGCTATTGTTTTGGCCACACCGATAGGAGCAGCTATTGCGTATTATTTCAGTATTCATCCTATTGTGATCGAAGGCATGAGTGAAACCTATAAAGAGTATGGTATCGTCTCTGACTCAGTACCTCTTGATTTTAATATTTTTACCATATCCTGGAATGTAGCATTGATCTATAGTCTTAACTTTTTATCTGTGATCTACCCGATCTCTTATATCAATGCATTTAAACCCATTGAGGCGACAAGACATGTATAAACTTATCTTAAAATTGGCATTCGATAACGCATTCCTGCGACTCTCCAGGACCATGCTGGTCATCATCATGATCGCTGTGAGTATGAGTATGATGTTAAGTATTCAGGGACTCTATGACGGTATGACGCTGAGTATGATCGAAAAAACAAAAAGAAGCGACTCCGGGGAGATAAGCATTTATGCCAAAGGGTATCGTTTATCAAAAACCATCACAAACAGTATCAAAAATGTTTCAAAAATTAAAAAAGTCTTAGAGGCAAAGCCTGAAATTGATGCACTTGCCATACGTATCAAAGCAGATGGGCTCAGTGCGACTGCAAGAAAATCTTCTTTTTCCACTATGATTGGAATAGATCTAAAAGAAGAAGAGCATTTTGGTACTTTTTCTGAGTTTTTAAAAGAGGGCGAAGTGACATTCTCCAAGCGTGGTGTTTTGCTTGGCAGTGAGTTGGCTAAAACCCTTAAAGTTAAAATAGGTTCAAAGGTTATTTTCTCTGCGCAAGATAGTGACGGTGAGATAAATGCCATGGCACTTAAAGTAAGAGGCATTATGCAAACGAGTAATATCTCTCTTGATGCCTCTGCTATGTATATAGATAAAAAGGTCTTGCAGGAATTTTTGGGTATCCCAAAAGATGCAGCCATGCAAATTGCTATTAGAACTAAATCCAAAACATTGGAAAACAGTTTGGTGGCTGAGTACAGAACATTAGAGGTAAAAAGCTTTTTATCTCTCTACCCAATAATAAAACAGATGGAAGATATGATGGTCATTTTTAATTCTATTACCTTTTTTATTGTAATGTTGGTGGTCTTTATTGGGATCATGGGAGTCATGTATGTCTCCATCCTGGACAGGATCCGTGAATTTGGGATTATGAGAAGTATCGGGCTCTCTTATAAGCTGATACGTTTACAAATATTTTTAGAAGCACTGTTTTTGGGCTTGTCAGGCTATATCATCGGAGCGATTCTGGGTTATGCTGCACTGAGTTATCTTAAACATGTAGGTTTGGATTTAAGTGCTTTTGCAGATGGGATGGAGAGTTATGGAATGTCCAAAGTGATATATGGAGATATAAAACTGAGTTATTTCACCTCTACACTGCTTGCTATTATAGGCGCATCACTACTTTCTGTGCTTCCACCGCTTAGAAAGATCAAAACAATGAATACCATTGAAGTTACAAAGGTTGAAACATGATAAAGATTGAAAATGTAAATAAATACTTTTACAAAGGTGAAGATCGTGAACTTCATGCACTTAAAAACATCAACCTGAGCATTGAAAAAGGAGAATACTCCATTGAAAAAGGAGAATACTCTCTTTTGACCGGTCCGTCAGGTTGCGGTAAAACAACCTTGCTTAATGTCATAGGCGCACTTGACAGTTTTGATTCCGGGAAAATATATTTTGAAGATAGAGAATTAGGTGCATTAAGTGAAGATGAAAAGACCACTATCAGACTGAATGAGATAGGTTTTGTATTCCAGGCATACAATCTTGTACCGGTACTGAATGTTGAAGAGAACATTGGATTTATTATGAGACTGCGTGGTTTTCCTGACAGTGAAATTAGAGAACGTGTGAAAGAAGTAGCAGCTATTTTAGAGATAGATACAAAATTAAGATCACTTCCAAGTACCCTTAGCGGTGGACAGCAACAGCGTGTGGCAGTGGCACGTGCTGTTGCTGCAAAACCTAAAATTATTTTAGCGGATGAACCCACAGCCAATCTGGATTCCAAAAATTCCAAAGCCCTGATGGACATGATGCGTTCACTTAATGTGACAGAAAACATCAGTATTGTTTTTGCCTCTCATGACAAAGATGTGCTGGAGAGTGTAGATCGTGTCATTAAACTCAATGATGGAGAGATCATTGAAAGCTAGAATATCTTTTCTGTTCTTAGTGCTTACATGCGGAGCAAGTGCTGATCTTGATCTTACTGTTTCGAATACCAATTATACGATCTCCCAGGGTTCCATTTTCCCAAGTGATGATACACGTTATCTCTACAACTATGACAGATTACGAGTTAGAGCAGACTATAAAAATGAAAAGTTTTTTGCTACGATAATCGCTGATGGGGTGAATTATCTGGATCATGACTATGTCAATTCTGCATCATTTGACTATGTGAAGTTGCTGAAGTCTGATACACCTTTTTCTACACAAAGCAATTTTCATGAATATTATGACGGAAATATCTATTCCAAACTGTACCGTTTCTATGTTGGGTATGAAGATGAACATAACCGCATTGTTGCAGGTCTCCAAAATATAAGTATGGGAGTAGGGAAGATCTGGAATCCTACAAATCTTTTTAATCCCAGAAATACATATGCGCTTGAACCTGATGAAATTTTTCCTGTTGCAGCTATATCTTATACCAGACACATAGATGATGTTTCACATCTTACCTTGGTAGTGAGTCAAAAAAAAGACCACAGCTATAAGTATGCAGCCAGATATAAGGCTTTTCTTAAGTTTGCAGATGTTGCAGTCAATATGATCTCTTCGGATGAAACGAAAATGATCGGTTATGAAATAGAAGGTAATTTGGCTGATACCGGTATAGAGGTGAGAAGTGAGGGAGCATACATAAAAAATGATCTGAATGTCGGTCTGACTGACCGAGAAGAGGTAGAATTTTTTCAGGGGATAGTCGGGGCTGATTATGGATTTGAAAATGGCTTGACTGTCACGATCGAAGCCCTCTATACATCAAAAACGTTTAGCTATAAAGAGATCTTGAATAATATTAATTCTGAAATACTTCCTAATCTCTTGTCTTCGAATGCTTATGTAGGTGCTGCACTAAGTTACAACTTTAATCTTTTTTTAGCGGGATCATTAGGGTATATTGAAAGTTTTAACGATGAAAATTCACGTTTTATCACTCCGGCTCTTACTTATACGTTAAATGATTTTAACAGCTTTACAGTGGGTGCTATGATACAGGGTGGCAGCAATGACAGTGAGTTTGGAATGTTTGAAAATACCTATTATTTTAATTATTCACTGTCGTTTTAGGGGTTATTTAGTTCTACTCTCTTTTTCTGAAATGCCAGACATACCAAATCTTCTTGCCAATTCTTGTTTGACTCTGTCAGGAGATATGTCACGGTAGCCTAGTCCTACAAGTGAGTGGTAGAGAAGGTCAGCAGATTCATAGATAACTTGTTCATCACTCTCTTCGTTTATGGCGACACAGACTTCATCTGCCTCTTCGCGGATCTTACTTAACATAAGATCTTTGTCATCGAGCAGTTTTTTGGTCCATGACTTTACTTCTCCAGAAGCGTTTTTGCGCTCTAAAATAGTGTGGTAGAGTGTATCTACGACACCATAGATAGCGTCCGTATCTACCTCTTGTTCTAATATGATCTTGTCTTGTATCACAGAGGTGAAGAAACAGCTTTTGCGTCCTGTGTGACAAGCTACACCATTTTGCTTTATTTTCAATACTACTGTATCTGCATCACAGTCAAGAAGCACATCTTTCACCTCTTGGGTATGGTTAGAGCTTTCACCTTTTTTCCAGATACGTTGTTTGCTTCTACTGAAGTAGTGTGCATATCCTGTAGAGAGGGTAAGGTTGTAGGCTTCTTCATTCATATAGGCAAGCATAAGTACTTGGTTTGTTTCATTGTCTTGTGCTATGGCAGGGATGAGGGGGTTTTTGTTCCAGTCGATGGTCATGATCTTTCTCCGATACGTAGGGTCGATTTATCGACCACCACTATATTTTATCTATATTAAATGGTCGGTAAACCGACCCTACAACGATCTATTGTTGTGCCGAAACGGTTTTTTGCTCTTTACCTTGGGTATTGACCCAAATATTAGGTACTGCTCCACCAGGTGTCAGGAAGATCTTTGCATCTTTATTGACTTTAAGGGCATCGTTGAATTTCCCCTGAGTTTTAATTTGCTCAAGTTGTAAAAGTTCTTGTGTTAAAGAACTTGAAATGAGTATGTTGGCTTTTGCCTGCTCTTCGGCTTCGATACGGATCTTATCTGCTTCACCTTGCGCTTCAATACGGTTTCTTTCTGCTTCACCTTTTGCAACTTCTGCGGCTTTAAGTGCTTGTTGTATGGCTTTGGCTTTCTCTTGTATAGCAATGGTTACATCTTGTTTTGCAATTTGTACTTTTTCAATTTGTTCTTTAATTTTTGGCGGTAGATTAATGGTTCTAAGTTCAACAGAAG
>JAGGRU010000397.1 GCA_021159425.1 Sulfurovum sp. | reverse complement strand
TATTCTTGAGAATCGGTATAGTCTATTTTTAATTTAGCATACATACCCGGAAAGATCTTTTTATGCCCTTTGTGAAAAGAGACACGGATCGTAAAGGTGTGTGTCATAGGGTTTGCAGAAGGCACAACAGATTTTATGCGTCCTCTGGTCTTGAATTTAATAGACGGAATCTCAACATCAAGAAAATCCCCTTTATCGACTCTTAAGAGATCTGTTTCAGAGATTTGACCTTCAATTTCAAGATGGTCCAGATCGACTAGAACCATAGCTAACATCCCCGGAACGATCAAATCACCTACACGGATACCTTTTTGTACAATGATGCCGTCATTGGGTGCTTTGACCTCCAGATAGTTGGCGATAGTGGCGATCTGTTTGACTTTTTCCGCAGCATTTTTTACAAGTGAACGTGTAGCCGCAAGACCGGCTTGTACGTTATCTGCTGTAATGTCCAGATTATTCCAGTCTATTGAGTTGTCTTTACCTCTCACACGAAGTAAAGCTTTTTCACGTCTAATGGTGTCTAGTCTGGTTCTATACATATCTATCATGATATCTGCCTGTTCCAGTGCCAGATCGGCTTGGTTTTTCATAATGTCAAACTCTGCAGATTCAAGTTCAAAGAGTGTATCTTCACGTTTAACAGAGTCGCCAATGTTAAAATAAATGTGTTTAACATATCCCATATAACGTGCACCGATCATCTTTTGATTGTCTGAGACAACTGTACCTGTAATATTTAGCGATGCGGAATATGCAGTAAGTGTTAAAAGTAGTAAAGTAAAAAGAAGTTTTTTCATAATAAATACCTTTTTAATTATATTGATGATTTTAAACAATATAGATAACTATATTTTATACTAATAAAATTAAAAATAGAGAATGAATAGTGTATTGAGGAGAAGAGAATGTGAAAGTGTTACAAGAAGGGGATAGGAAACATCCCACCTAAAAGGTGGGAATATACTTTAAAATTTGTAAGACAATTGGAGAGATACACTGTTTTCTGTGTGATATACGGTTGATGGACCTGTATACATTTCTCCATTCATAGGGTTAAGGCCAACGATGGTATTCATAGTTGTTTCTGTTTCAGGTGCATAAACATACGCAACATCTACAGCCATAGATTCTGTAAAGGAATAACTCCCACCTATCGTATAGTGATCTTCTGCAGTTGCCGGAAATCCTAAAAGGTTAAAGAGGTTAAGCGCATTTCCTCCGGCTTGAGCATAAGACCCCGGAGCAATAACCTGTGGACCGCTAGGTGCTTCTGCGATAGGGTTAGCAGCATGATTGTAACCTAGTCTGAATGCCCAAGTATCTTCTTTATATTGATAACCAACTGCAAATACGTCCTGATCTTCCCATCCGAAATCTTGATAACCTTTTGCATCAGACCATTGAATTTGTTTATAGTCAAATGCAATAGTGTGTTGACCCATTTCATATCCTAACCCGACACCAAATTCAGCTGGTTGCTCCAGGTTATTACCCATTGCTTGGGGGAATATACCAAAATCTACAAAAGGTTGTGTCGCATTTGAGAGTTGGTTGCTGTAGTCCATATCTATTTTTGATTTATAGACTGCACCCAGTGTCAGTCCATCAACACCATTATCAGTGAAATCATAAACTACACCCAAGTTGACTCCAAAATTTAGATCTTGTGCAACACCATCACCTACATTGCTTCCATCAAAACCTATATAGTTCATATCCAATGCACCATATTGAAGTATAGGTGTGACTGCTACAGCAAAACCACCAGTTTTATATGCAACAGACACACCAAACTGCATAAGCTGCAAGTTGGTCACCATATGCATATTGCCGGAATCTGTAGGAGTTTGTCGCGCATCACGATAATCTGTACCCATCCCGGCAGTTCCCCACATACCAATACCAATATACCAGTTTTCATTGATTTTATGTGAAATAGAGACTTCAGGAATAACATTCATGTCAGCATCACTTTCATGTGTGGCTGCTCTACCCATTGTAGCAGAGATGTCAGGCATGAAGATAGTACCTCCGAATGAAATTGAAGTATTCTCAGTACAAGTGATAAGTGCCGGGTTATGCAAAGTTGATTCTGCACAGTGACTCACAGCTATACCTGCTCCCCCCATAGCTCTTGCTTTTGCACCTACAGCTATAAGATTGTCTCCATTTGTTGCATGTAAGAGAGTAGAAGTCAATAGTGACAGTGTAATTCCTTGTCCAATTCGTTTAAACGTAGTTCTTTTCATCATTTTCCTTGAAGTATTTTTTGTATTTCAAATAGTATAGTTGAATAAAAACTTAATGTCAAGAATATATTAAAATATTATTTTCTTATCATAAATAATTATGTAAATGGGAAAAAAAGGGTAAAATTGTGATTCTAAAGACCATACTTAACTCTGTTCTGTTATACTTATTCAAAAAATACCCAAGGATGAAAATGACCTATATGGAGTGGTTTGAAGCACATGCAAAAAAGCATGAAGAGATCATAAAAATACTTACTCATTTAAGTGATGATGAAGTGATAGATTATTTTATTTACGAGAATATGCAAGAAAAACATCCGGACTTCTGTCTACTCTATGAAGAAAATACAAAATGTCATGATATAAAAGAGTTGAACTGCTATTTTTGTGCCTGTAATCATTTTCGTTTTGCAGATGACGGACTTAAAAAAGAGGGTGATAGAACAGTTTATTCATTATGCAGTATAGATGCGAAAGAGGGAAAAACATATGAGAGTGAAGATGCCATTCATCAAGACTGTTCAGCTTGTCTCATTCCTCATAAAAGATCTGTGATCAAAAAATACTTTTCCCGTGACTGGAGAGAAGTGATGAAAGAATATAATAGTTACAATAAACTAAATAATCATACAATAATTGGGTCATAATCAAGAATATAGTGATATAATTTCAAAAAATAGAACAGCTCAAGAATTTGAGTACTGAATATAAAGCGAGTAAAATGTCTGATTCTCTTCTTTTAGCCTCCTATATGATCGCTGCATTGGTAATACTTTTGCCTCTTCTTTTTCATCTTACAAAATATCTTGGTGCTTCCTCTGATAATGTAAGAAAAAATGAGCCTGTCGAGGGTGGAATTCGTTTAACCCACAAAGATGCTTTTGACGGTTTTAATGTCAAATTCTTTCTTATCGGGATCATTTTTCTTATTTTTGATGTTGAAATTCTGTTTATGTTTCCATGGGCCTTGAATCTTCGTGAACTTGGTTTGTTTGCGCTTATGGAAATGTTTGTTTTCATCGGTCTGCTTTTTGGCGGATTGATCTATGTATATAAATCAGGGATATTAAAATGGACTTAAGCAATACACACCTGCTGGATGAAGCAGTGGTTACAACAAAACTAGATGCTGTGGTCACTTGGGGGAGAGAAGCTTCTCTCTGGCCTTTTGTTTTTGGTACAGCATGTTGTGCCATAGAATTTATGGCTACTGCTGCCAGTCGTTATGACATATCAAGGTTCGGTGCAGAAGTGCTGCGTTTTTCACCTCGTCATGCCGATCTGCTTATTGTAGCAGGTACAGTGAGCTATAAACAGGCTCCGATCCTCAAACAAATATGGGATCAGATGCCTGAGCCGAAGTGGTGTGTTGCCGTAGGTGCATGTGCATCAACGGGTGGTTTTTACGATAACTACACCACACTTCAGGGTATAGATGAGATCGTACCTGTGGATGTGTATGTCGCCGGTTGTCCTCCCCGTCCGGAAGCTATTTTGGATGCGGTGATGGATATACAGAGACAGTTGAAAAGAGAACCTAAGTTTGAACTGAGAAACACAGAGTTTAAAGGAAAATTGGATGATGTCTGATAATTTACACCTGATCAAAAGCTCTGAATTGCTTGAGACCATTACAAAAGCCAAAAATGAACTTGGTTTTACACTGCTTCTTGATATTACTGCTGTGGATAACTTATATAAATCACATCCTCCGTTCACCCGGTTTGAGCTGATATATATATTGAGACATACAAATTTCAAAGATATTGTTATCTATAAAGTAGCTGTTGAAGATGCAGAGATTGGTGTTGAGAGTATTTCATCCCTTTTCTCTTCTGCTGACTGGGCGGAGAGAGAGATATTTGATCAATACGGTATACATTTTAAAAACCATAAAACACTCAAAAAAATCCTCAACCATAATGAGTTTGTAGGGCATCCCTTAAGAAAAGATTATGAAATAACCAAAGGGCAGTACTGTACCGTTTCCCAGGATCTTATGGATGAAATGAAGCCGCTTTTAGATGAGAGAGATCTTGATATGAACAAAGATGACCTCATGATAGTTAATCTTGGTCCTTCACACCCTGCAAGTCACGGAACCATTAGGACATTGGCAGCACTTGATGGCGAAACGATCGTTGCTGCGGCAGCTGAAGTAGGGTATCTGCACCGTGGTTTTGAAAAGTCTTGTGAAAATCATAACTATAATCAGATCATCCCCTATACGGACAGACTGAACTACTGTTCTGCACTGATGAATAACATTGCCTTTGCCAAAACTGTAGAAGAGATGTTGGACATCACAGTGCCGGATCGCGGGATCTTTATACGTATCATCCTTGCTGAACTTTCACGTGTGATCGACCACCTTGTCTGTCTGGCGGCGGGATTGCTCGATATGGGTGGACAAACGAATTACTGGTATCTTTTCAACCCTCGAAACAATGCTTATGACTTTTTATCTAAACTTACAGGTGCAAGACTGACCAATTCTTATATGCGAATTGGTGGTATGACACATGACCTCTATGACGGATGGCAGAGTGACCTGGAAGATGTACTTGTAAAGATCGACTTTGGTATCACTGAATCACTGAAGATGATCCTGCATAATCGTATCTATAATGACCGTATACAGAATGTCTCCCCGGTTTCTGCAAAGCAGGCCATAGACTATGGTTTTACCGGTCCGAATCTTCGTGCGTCCGGTGTGGCGTATGATTTAAGATTTTCTGATCCTTACTACTACTATGATACTTTTGATTTCAACATGGTCGTGGGCTCGGTAGGTGACACTTATGACAGAATGATGGTACGTTTTGAAGAGATGAATGAGAGTATAAAGATCATCAAACAGGCAATAAAAAGAATGCCCGGGGGTGATATCAATGTTGCTGACAAACGTATTACCATGCCAAGCAAAGAGTGCGTTTACGGAGGTATTGAAGGAATGATGAATCAGTTCAAACTTGTGATCGATGGGGTAAAAGTCCCGGAAGGTGAACATTACGGTGCATTTGAAGCCGCCAATGGTGAACTTGGTTTTTATATTGTAAGTGACGGGAGCGGTACACCCTACAAAGTGAAAGTAAGACCGCCAAGTTTTTACCATATGGCAGCTTATCCGAAAATCATAGAAAACTATCAGGTAGCAGATGCCATTATGACCTTAGGGTCTCTAAATATCATAGCAGGGGAGATGGATAGATGAGTTTTAAATTTTCCGATGAAAACCTGGCAGAAATAGAAGCACTTAAAAAACGCTATCCCAGTCCAAAAGCTTTAACATTACCTTGTCTGTGGATGGTTGAATACCAGGAAGGCTTCATAAGTCTGGATGCTATAGATGAAATAGCCAAGCACACAGATACACCTCCAATGGAAGTTTACAGGGTGGCTACTTTTTATACGATGTTCCATCTTGAACCTCAGAAAAAAATGAATGTGCAAGTCTGTAAAACACTCTCCTGTAAACTTTGCGGTTCTGATGAGATTTTGGAACATTTAAAAGAGAAAGATGTAAATATTGTGCATGTTGAATGTTTAGGCTCATGCGGGACAGCACCGGTCATGCAGATAGAGGATATCAATTATGAAAATTTGACTACTGAAAAAGTAGATGAAGTGTTAAAGGGGCTCAAATGAGAGAATGCAAAATAGTTTCTCGCAAGTTTGAGTTGGATAACTCCCATACTTTAGAAGTTTCCAAAGCAAACGGCGGTTATAAAACACTGGCAAAACTGAAAGAGTATTCGCCAACAGATATTATACAGATCATTGCAGATGCAAATTTAAGAGGTAAGGGGGGCGGTGGTGCTCCGGCAGGTGGAAAATGGGAACTGATGCCACAAGAGAGTGACAAACCTTCTTTTTTAGCGGTTAACTGTGATGAGTCTGAACCCGGCACTTTTAAAGACAGACAGATTATTTCAAAAGACCCGCACCTTTTAATAGAAGGTATTCTTATCACCTGTTATGCCATTAAATCCAAACACGCATACATTTATATTCGCGGTGAATACAAGCAATATCAGGATATTTTACAATCTGCTATTGATGAAGCTTATGAAGCCGGACTTTTAACAGAGTGTGACATTACCATTCATCGTGGTGCCGGTGCTTATATTTGTGGAGAGAAGTCTGCACTGCTTGAGTCAATGGAAGGTAAAAGAGGACATCCAAGACTCAAGCCTAAACAAAAAGAGCCGGAGTGGTACTTTGG
>JAGGRU010000221.1 GCA_021159425.1 Sulfurovum sp. | reverse complement strand
GGAACAGTAAAATGGTTCAACAGTGAAAAAGGTTTCGGTTTTATCGAACAAGAAGAAGGCGGGAAAGATGTATTTGTACATTACCGTAATATTAATAATAATGGTTATGATCGTGTTTCTCTTAATGAGGGTCAAAAAGTAACTTTTGAAGTTACAGAAGGCGAAAAAGGCTTACAAGCCGAAAACGTTACTGGTCTTTAAGACCAACCCCATGGACAGAGAATTCTGTCCTGGTTTGAACGGGTTTATCAAGAATTTATTACACTCCCGAATCATCTGAAGATGATTTAGACTCAGACTCTTCCTCTTTATTATCAGCATTCTTTTTATCAAGTTTTTTCTGACGCTTCTCTTCCTGTTTTTTCTGTTTTTCGAGTTCTCGACCCCGTTTTTCATAAGAATAGTTTGTTTTTGCCATTAGTCATCACTTTCGCAGTATCTCTGCTATAGTCTATTTTGAAACACGATGCACTATGAAGTTGCGTCATGCGCTGCTTTATTATCTTGCTCTTAATATTATATCAAAAGTTAATAACTATTGAGCCCTCTTCCAAGACCAACTTCCCAATAAGATCTAGATATTTAAAATCTTTCATTCCATACTCGAAAAAATAAAATTATCAACACTTTGAACTTCTATATCCTCTAACACTTCATCACTGTCAAAAGTGATCAAACGGCATTGAGTAGAAACTGTATTGAACACAGCAAAGGCTTCCATTTCCCGTTTTCTTGTTTTAGTATCATCTATAATATATGCTACCTGATAGAGTATATTTTCACTGTAAAAATCAATCTCTTTACTCTCTTTGAGATAATAGAGTTCACTCTCTTTTTTGTTAAAAATCGTAAACACCCAATTTTCCAATGCATTGCCAAGATTCTTGGAATGACTGGGAGATATTTGCATAAACCCGTTATCGAGTACATACACTTTCTTGGATGACTTAACTCGCTCTTTTGGTTTATTGTGGAACCTGTCTAACCTTTTGAGCAAAAATACATCTTCAAAGTAATTCAAGTATTCTTTTATGGTCTTGTCACTCACTGAGAATGTATCTGCAAGCATCGTATAGTTAAGTTGACCTGTAACAGTTGAAAGCAGATAAAAGAACAGTCTTTCTACTACTTCAGAGTTCCGGATATTATATCTCGGTACAATATCCTGGTAAATGATATTTCGTGCATAACTCAAGAGTATATCTCTCTTGATACTCTCATCTTCTGTTTCCATCACTTCATAGAACCCACCCCACTGCAAGTACTCCTCCTTAGCTTTATAAATTTCTATTTTATTTGATATTCTGTCAAGTTCATTTTTATAAGCTATCTCTTTAAAATCAAGGAATTCCAAAAACGAGAATGTATTTAAGTGAATATTGAGACTTCTTCCGCTTAAAAGTGTATTAAGCTCATTTGAAAGCATAGAAGAATTTGATCCGGTAATGATATATTTTATCTCCCCTAGTTCATATTGGCTTTTAATATAAACCTGCCATTGGTCAAAATACTGTATTTCATCAAAAACCACATACACTCTGCCCTGAGGATTAAAAAGCTTCAAATAGGTTTCATAAATTACCGCCAGATAAGAAGGATCATGTCTATATTCCAAAAAGTAAGGATGTTCAAGATTGACAAAGAGTATATTTTCAGGGTTGACCCCTTCTTCTATAAGATGGTTTATAGCAGCTTTAGCCAATGTGCTTTTACCACATCGACGTACCCCGGTGATTGTGATGATCTGCTTCAAAGGCAAGTAAGTTATGAGTCTGTCCAGCATTTCTCTTTTTACATAAGTCTTTTGCTTACCTGTCCAGTGAAAATTTTGTTCTACAAGTATTTCTTTTAGCATTTTTCACTCTTTTAAATTGGCTTACTTCCTAATACTATAACATAATTAGTAAGTATAGTTCTTAATATTTTTATTTCTCCAACATCAACTTTTTCTTAATATCAAACTCTTCCAAATACGCTTGGATATGTTTACGTAAAGAACTGTCATCCAGAGAGATCTTCTCTTTCATTGGAAACTTTAGGAAAAAAGGAGCAGGCATAATGGAATTCTCTTTTTTGGGATCTTTCATATAGATGAACATTGCCTCTTCCATACCTCTGTCGGTACTGTACTTCATCAGATAACGTTTATAGATCAAAGCACTGGGGATCTGCTGTTGCTGATGACAGGATATGCAAGTGTTTTTAAATGAATGATCTTGTGTAGTTGACTCTTCTGCATACAAAAGCCGGCTTAGAAACCCTAAAATGACAACTATTTTTCCCATTTTACTCTCACCTCTGTGCCCTCGCCTTCTTTTGAATTTATCTCTAAAACAAAGCCATAAGAGCTGACAACCTGGTTTACAATATCAAGCCCTATGCCAAAACCGCCTTCACTCTTATTTGCCCGTTTAAAGCGCTGCATTATAGTACTTAAATCTTTTGACCTGATGCCAATACCTGTATCTCTTACCGAAAAGAGATCTTCTGTAAGCGTAACATGCAATAACCCTTTTGATCTGTTATATTTAATGGCATTGGAAATAAGATTGTCAAGCAGTCGTATGGCATCATTCTTATCTATCTGCAATATAACATTCGGATCGGTAGTTACAGTGACATCCAAACCTTTTGCTTCAGCCATAGCGGAAAAGTAAACCATACGTTCTTCTACCAGTCTGCTCATATTGACCGTAACGATCTGACGATGATATTTATGATTCAGATTAATGTAGGTGAGATCATCATAAATTCGGCTTAATGTCTTAGACGCTATCTCAATACGTTTCAGTTCTGTACTGTTCTCTTTGTGTTTACCAAAAGTCTCTATCATTTCTATATTAGTTAATATGGTACTGATGGGCGTATTGAGTTCATGTGTGGTATCTTGAATAAAATGGTTCATCTTTTCCATTGCATCACGCATGGGAGCCACAAAAAGTTTACCCAAAAAGTATCCAAGCATCGTAAAGAAGAGACCTGCCCCCAACATGAACAGAAAAATATTTCTTTGTAATTTCCCAATAGGTTCAAAGTTTATATCTTTAGCCACCACAAGATAGGCTGCACCCAGATAGTAGGGTTCAACCTTCATACTATGATAAAGTCTATTTTCATATTTATTAATATCTAATGACTGCTTTGTTTGAAATGTTCCAAATATATACTCCTTATCTACATTATAAATTGCTGACTGACTATCTTTTTCGTTTGGATAAATAAGTTTTGCATCATTGGATTGATGCAATATCCTTAACTGCGATTTAATATGCTCGGCTTCATACTTGAGAGATTCTCTCTGCTTATCTAGCAAATGGTGTTTACTTGAAATATAGAACAGCCACGAAGCGATGGAAAAAAGAATGAATGTCGATCCCAGATAGATGATCAAAAAACGGATCAGACTTCTTTTCTCACTACGCAACAAATCGATATCCTATATTTTTAATGGTCTCTATTCTCTCTTTTCCAATGGCAGAACGAAGTGTCTTAATATAAGTACGAAGAGAACCCGAACTCGGCTCTTCATCATATTCCCATAGGGTTTCATTGATCTTTTCATAATTCAGAAGTTCATTAATATTTTGCAAAAAGAGAGTAAGAAGTTTTAACTCTTTTGTTTTTAAAGGAATTCTATTATTGTGCTGTGTAAGTATCATCTCTTTTGTATCAAAAAGAAGACCTTCTCCCAGGTCTATCTTTTCATCATATGTGCCAAAACTTCGTTTAAGCAGAGATTCTACACGTACAAGTAACTCTTTTAAAGCAAAAGGCTTACGGATATAATCATCACAACCCGAAGAAAACCCCTCTTCCACATCTTCAACACTATTGAGTGAAGTAATGAAAATAGCAGGTATGTCCTTGCCTTCACTACGCACTTTCTTTAAAAATTCAAATCCATTAAGATGCGGCACTTTCACATCCAGAAGCATCAGGTCAATATGCTTCTCATACACGATAGTCTGAGCTTCTAATCCATCATAAGCACAATAGACTTCATACCCCTTGAACTCAAGAAACTGCTTTACAGTATCACTTAGCTGTATGTCATCTTCAAGCAGTAAAAGAGTTTGTGTCATTGTTTATTTACCTTGTCCTCTGCCTTGACCTTTTCCCTGTCTGTTTCCATGCCCCATACCTCTAAAGCCTTCCGGTGGAAAGTTATCGAACATCCAAGAGGTAATTGTTTTGAGTTCTGCCTCTGTGACGTTGCCTTTTTGTGATGGCATCAAACCAAATCGTTCTATTTTTTTCGGCATACAGATCGCTTTCTCCTTTGTAGGTTCCAGTATATAGTCTACCATAAACTTCACAGCCACCTCTTTATTGGGATACGTCATCTTTATATGTCTCATCACACCCATAAGTGCAGGAGCCACAACATTTGACATATCAGCAGGTCGTGTTTTACTGTGGCAGGCTGCACATTTGGCATCAAAAAGAACCTCTGCCGGATCTGCTGCATTCACAAAAGAAGTCAAAGCAATCATGGTTCCAACTGTTACTAGTCTGTTTTTTAGTTTCATTTTTAATCCTTTAAGTTAGATACTTTCATGATAGTAAATTAAGATGAATTATTTGTGAACCTGAAACAAAGTAATTCTAAGCCTCTCTTGCACTTGTTATGATCTGCTCAACAATAGACGGATCTTCCAGTGTCGAGATATCTTGAGTGATCTCTTCACCTTTGGCAATAGAACGCAAAATTCTTCTCATGATCTTACCTGAACGTGTCTTCGGCAATCCGGGTACTTCAATGATATGATCTGCCTTGGCAATATTACCGATCTCTTCAGCCAACAACTCATTGATATGATCTTTAATATCTTTGTTGATATGCCCCTCTTTGAGTACAATATAGATGAAGATAGACTCCCCTTTGATTTCATGCGGACATCCGACAACCGCAACTTCTGCTACTGTGTTGTCTTCTTTCACTGCTGCTTCTATCTCAGCTGTACCCATACGGTGACCGGAAACGTTGATCACATCATCTACACGACCAACGATAGTAATATAGCCGTCTTCATCCTGAACAGCACCATCACCGGAAAAGTAAACCGGCTTACCCTCTTTAGCCACATCACCAAAATAGGCTTTTTTATAGCGCTCAGGATCACCCCAGATATTTCTGATCATACTTGGCCATGGCTTGGTAATACAAAGTAGTCCAGGCTCACCTACTTCCTTAACTACCCCCTCATAAGAGAGGATCTCTGTCATAATACCAGGTAAGGCAAATGTTGCACATCCCGGCTTGATAGGTGTTGCTCCGGGAAGTGGGGTAATGATATGTCCACCAGTTTCAGTCTGCCACCATGTATCTACAATGGCACACTTGGAGTTACCCACTGTTTCATAATACCATTTCCATGCCGCAGGGTCTATAGGCTCCCCCACTGTTCCAAGTACTTTAAGTGAAGAGAGATCATATTTTTTAGGCTCATCTTTCCCCATCTTGTGAAGTACACGAATAGCTGTAGGTGCAGTGTAAAATTGAGTGATCTTATGATCTTCCACCATTTTCCATGCGCGTCCGGCATCCGGATAAATTGGTACACCTTCAAACATCACTGTCGTTGTTCCTGCTGCAAGTGGTCCATAAACGATATAAGTATGCCCTGTGATCCAACCCACATCAGCAGTACACCAGAAAACATCATCTTCTTTCACATCAAAGACCCACTCCGTGGTCATTTGTGCCCAGAGTATATATCCTGCAGTACTGTGCAGTACACCTTTAGGTTTTCCCGTACTTCCGGAGGTATAAAGTATGAAAAGCGGATCTTCACTGTCCATGATCTCAAAAGGACAGACATCTGTCTGAGCCCGGATCAATTCATTATAGTTATGGTCTCTACCCTCTACCCACTCTATAGGTTCATTGTTTCTCTTCACAACAAGAACCGCTTCAATACTCTCTCCACCTCTGGAAAGTGCATCATCTACCACTTGTTTGAGCATGTATGGTTTACCTTTTCTGTATGCGCCATCTGCGGTAATAACGATCTTTGCTTCTGCATCTTCTATACGGCCTTTCAATGCCTCAGCAGAAAATCCACCAAAGACAATAGAATGGATCGCTCCTATTCTTGCACATGCAAGCATCGCATAGGCAGCTTCCGGGATCATAGGCATATAAAGAACAACCCTGTCACCTTTAGCCACAGCAAACTCATTTTTAAGCAGGTTCGCCATTTTATTTACACGTTGTGAAAGTTGAGCATAAGTAATGTACTCTACATCACCCCTGTCACCTTCAAAAAGAATGGCTGTTTTATCTGCTTTATCAGCCAAGTGTCTGTCAATACACTGATTAGATACATTGAGCTTCCCATGGGTGAACCACTCATAAAAAGGTGCATTACTCTCATCAAGCACTTTATCATAAGGTGCCAGCCAATCGATCTTCTCATCAGCAAAACCTTTCCAGAAGCCTTCATAGTCTTCTATGGCTCTGTTTTGTAACTCCCAGTAGGCATCCATACTTGGAATA
>JAGGRU010000177.1 GCA_021159425.1 Sulfurovum sp. | reverse complement strand
GAGGCTATGTGGAATGGAGAGAGGTGTGTAATAAGTCATGACAGCTATAGTGTATCTGTGACAATGGGCTAAATAATTTGGGCTTGATACAGAATTTTAAACACTCTGAAGAGTTTGAAATAGGTTTTAAATCAAAATGTTATACAATAAATAAAAAGGATCATAAATGGAAGAATTTGACATAACAGTAAGTAAGCATCAGATAGGAATCAAAGGTGCAAAGATTGCAGTCATAGGTGTGGGTGGTGCCGGTGGTAATATGCTTGATCTGGTTGCAAAAAGTGGGATTGGTGAAGATGTAAAACTTGTTGCTGCCAATACAGATGCTCAGGCGTTGAATGGATGCAGTGCAGATACAAAGATCTTACTTGGTCCAAATGTAACACATGGTAAAGGTGCAGGTATGAATCCTGAACTTGGTAAAAAAGCTGCACTTGAAAGTTATAATGAAATTAAAGAGGCGTTGATGCAGTAAACTATATGCTTTTCATGTGATAGATAGACAGTATTTGTCTATTGTCTAGATTACAATGTGTTTAAAGAAAAGGAATCATAAATGAGTGACAAAGAACAGACATATTATTTTGTAGATGTTGAATCTACAGGGGTAGACCTTAAAAATGACAGGATCATTCAATTGGCTTTCCTTAAAGAAAAAGAGGGTGAGATAAGGGCGTTTAATGACCTCTGCTATACAGATATAGAGATGAATGATACGGTGATAGCTATTCATCATATTACCAATGCAATGCTGGAAGACAAATTCTGGCCTTATGAGACAGATGGCTTTATTGAGCTTGAAGAAGGGAATAGTGAGACTAATTTTTTTGTTTCTCATGGTAATGAACTTGATGTTGCTATGTTGGGGAATGAAGAACTGGAATTAAAGATGTCTTGTATCGATACCGATAAATGTTCCCGTATCTTATTGAAAGATGCAAGTAGTTATACCTTATCTAATCTCATGAAACAATATGGCTTGGACGGTCAAGCAGAAAACGTAGCCAAAGAGATTGGTTTAACTGATCTGGAAGCACATGACGCTCTGACTGATGCAATATGGCATTATGTGCTGTTCAAGTTCTTAATGACCAAGGTAGAGAACAGTGCAGAGAAATTGGTTGAATTAACTTCTACGCCTATGATGCTGGAAAAGGTATCGTTTGGTAAACATAAGAACAAGACTTTTGAAGAGGTCATGATTAAAGACCCGAATGATATGGTTTGGATGTATGTCAACGTGGCTAAAAACTGGGTAGACCTGGATCATACACTTACGCATTGGTTAAAAACAAAAGAGTATTTTTGGAAGATGGCTCAGGAAAAAAGAAATGAATCATCTTGGTTTGACTAACCCTAAAATATATTAAAAAGAAAGAGAACTAATGACAAATGATAAATGGGGGATAAATGGGGACAGGCTAGATAAAAAATAACTGGCTTAAAAACCTTATAAAATATTTTATAAGGTTTTCACTTAGGCACACCTCTTTAGTCAGTTCATAATCTTCTATACTATACTCACAAACAACAACTTTGCACCCAAAGAGCGCTTCTTTATTTTCAAATCTTATTGTACAAGAAGTCAATGGTAACAGGATAAAAACCTTTGATGATCTGGTTTAACACCTCGCTTGACTTAGAAAATTATCTGCAAAAGAAAGATATATACTGGTAATTTATGTACAATACAGTATTTATTAGAATTTAAGAAAGGATATTTCATGAGCATATTTGACAGTTATTGGATTAAAGTTCCCTGGTGGTCTTTACGTAAAGCCACTTATCTCATTATCATATCATTGTTAGGTGTATTGATCATTGGGGTAGTAGCTTTTATTCTTTATATGAAATCTCTTCCTTCTCTTTCTACCTGGCATAGCACTGAACTTAAAAATGAATTTACTACACATTCGAACATAGAAGATTTTGATGCCTATGTGGCTTTAGAAAACAAATTATTTCAAGAACTCGACAGCGAAGTCTATGACAAAGTATTAAAAACAGAACAAAACTCTGTCAATCGCTATACTAAAAATAGTTTTTCAAACCCTAAACGTTGGAGTAAAGCCTGGAACAGAAGTTTTGAACTTCCTGTAGAAGATCCAAAAATGGGTGTCCTTCTTTTGCATGGTATGTCTGATTCACCCTACAGTCTTCATGCGCAGGCAAAGTATTTGCAGAAACAAGGGGTTTGGGTAGTGGCTATGCGTATGCCTGGTCATGGTACCATTCCTTCAGGTCTTACCGGAATCAAATGGCAAGATATGGCAGCAGTGGTAAAAATAGGAATGGAACGACTCAGCCAAAAACTGGGAGATAAACCTATACACATTATGGGGTACTCAACGGGTGCACCACTGGCATTGAACTATACATTTACAGCACTTAAAGACCATACATTAACTCTGCCTTCAAGTCTCATATTTTATTCTCCTGCCATTGGTGTAAGCAAGGCTGCTTCTTTTGCTGTATGGCAAAGTCGTATAGGACACTTCTTTAACTTACCCAAACTGGAATGGAATTCCATCGCACCTGAGTATGATCCGTTTAAATATAACTCTTTTGCCGTAAATGCAGGAGATCAGGTTTATCGTATATGCAAGGAAGTACAAAAACAGTTTGATGACTATCATAAAGAGACTAAACATACAAAAGAGTTTCCACCTGTTTTAAGTTTTCAATCTATCATTGATAATACAGTCTCAGTATCTGATACAGTGAATCATCTTTATAAACGTCTTCCTAAAGGAGATCATACACTTGTACTGTTTGACATCAACAATCACTTTAGTTCCAACCTTCTTGTCAAAGAAAAAGTCTCTAATACCATACAAGATTTAAAAGAAAATTCCGGAGCTTCAAATTATCAATTTGATCTGATCTCTGATATCAATTCAACAAATGGAACTCTTCAACTCATAAGAAATAATAAAGTGGTCAAAGATCTATCTTACATTTGGCCAAAATCACTCTTTTCACTTTCACATTTAGCGATGCCAATACCTAATACCGACCCTCTGTATGGAGATAAAAATGCAGCAAAAAGCCCCGGAATAAAATTAGGTCATTTAGCTATCTATGGAGAGTCTTCTGTATTGGAAATATCACCCTCTGCCATATTAAGACAACGGTGGAATCCTTTTCATGCGTATACGAAAGAGAGAGTATTAACATTTTTGGGTTTGTAAGAATAAGAATCTAAAGTGTTGAATAAAATATTATAAAGGAAATAAAGATACATAATCACAGTAAAATGAATATTCATAAATTGTTATTTTTGATTTTGCTACTCTCTGCATTTGGGTATGCAAATGACGACAAACCAGGTGCAAAATCAATAGTTTCACATACAAAAATTGTTGCAGGAAACATAGTAAAACTTAGGATAAGAGCAACAGGTAACAAAGTAGTATTCCCAAATATTAAGAAAATAGACGGTATCAAGGTCTTGAGTCATCATCAGAGAGTTACCAATATTCATACCTATAACCTTGGCAAGTTTAAGAAAGAACGCACCATACTCATACTGACCTTTGCACCTCAAAAAGATATGACCATACCTTCTTATGAAGTAGAGATAGATGGAAGAGTCTATAAAACAAAACCAATAAAGCTTAAAGTTAAAAATGCTAATACTTCAAATATAAATAGTCGTCCCATATTCTTACTGAATCTAAAATCTAATAAAAAGTCTGTGGTGGTAGGTGAGGCATTTTTGCTAACGGTATCTTTTTCGTTACAACAGGATGTCATCATTTCTAAGAAACTGCAATACAATAGACCAGCGTTTAAAGGATTTTTTGTTCAAAAGGCAGGCAAAGAGAAAAGCTACTATGAAGACAACCGTCAAGTCACAGAATTAAGCTACATACTAACACCTCATTCTGAAGGGAATTTTACTTTAGGACCAGCACATGCAAAAATTGGCTTACAAGATAAAAGTAAAAAAGATATTTTAAAGAAAGGCTTTGCTACGAAGTGGCATGAAAAAGCTTCCAATACTTTAGACATAGAGGTTTTTCTTCAAACAGTAGCGAGTGACCTTATAGGTAAATTCAGATTAGATGCCAGTGTAGATACCCAGGCAGCCAAAGCCAATAAACCAGTTAATCTTATAGTCAAAATAGAAGGAAAAGGTAATCTGAATAATTTTGATTTTCCTAACTATGAGATAGATGGTGTGACGGTATATAGTGATGATGCCAAGATAGATACTAAAGTAGTAGATGGTCAAATCTATAGTAGCTATAGTAAGAAATTTGTTTTTCTTTCTGCAAAAGATTTTACTATCCCAGAGCGTATTTTTAGTATGTATGACCCAAAAGAAGGAAACCTAAAAACGTTAAAAATAAAAGCGTTGGATATTGAAATAAAAGAATCTAAAGCAATAACAATGCCTGCAAAAATCTCTAAGCCACTAGACAGTAAAGAGATTACTCTTGAAGAAAATATGGAAGTCATGTCTACAAGCCGATGGATATTGGTACTTTCATTTATACTGGGTGGAGTATTTTTTTACATATTACGCTACCTGCCTAAACGTAAACGAAGATCATCCAAAGAGTCTGAAGCCTTAAAAATACTTTATGGGCATATCAGTAAAGATCCGGAAGTAGAAGAGATGGTACGTAAACTCTACGCTAGAAAAAATGGTGATAAATCTGTAGAGATTAACAAGAAGAGGCTCAAAGAGCTGATAGAGCATTTTAGATAATGGCGGGATAAGCTATTTTATAAAGTTATTTAGAAGGTTCAATCTTCTTCCATAAACCTTTTACCACCTCTTCCGTACCCTGAACCAACAGAGGATCTTTATCTGCATCCAACCACTTGATGATCTCTTTCATTTCAGACTCATTCATTACTGTGCATCCGGCAGTTGGTACTTTTTTAATATGCAAAAAAATACACGATCCTGCACCTTTTACTGCTCCTACTTCATCAATATGATTGTGATTGACCACAATTCCGTATTTGTAATAGTCTTTAGGAAATTTCATATGTTCTTTACTCTTGTAGTCTCTTTTTACTTTTGTACTGTCTACTATTTTATTGTACAGTTTTGAATTTACATCGTCTACACAGTGGTCTGTCGTCTTATAGACCTCATAAGGATACTCTACTACAAAGGAGCTGTATCCAAAAGCCTGCTTGAGTGTAAATATACCTGCTGGTGCTTTGCCGTCACCCTCTTTTTTAATGATCTTGGCACCTTTGGGAATAGTATGTAATCCTCTACCCCAACCCAAGCCGTTTCTTCCCAGTTTAATACGTATTGCTTTACCTACTGTATGCCAAGAGTTGTTTTTTTTCGCATAACGTTGTAAAGTACCATTAGGTGTAGCCCAGTTTTTGGTACTCACGACTATAAGTTGTTTTGTATCTGGTATATTTTGTGCAGAAGCTAAAAACAGAGAAAGACAGAGTGTAAGTAAAATTTTCATTATGTTATAATCCTTCAACAATTATATTAAAATTAGGTACATATGGAATATGGAATATTATCAATAGCAATACCGCTATTAACAATCGCTTTAGCAATTATAACAAAAGATGTCATTGTTTCACTCATGGGTGGTATCTTTGCAGGTTTTTTAGTCCTTAACGGCTACAATCCCATAGATGCATTCCTTGCTCTGTTTGATGGGATCATTGCTCTTTTTTCTGAGGGTTGGATAGTTAAGACTTTACTTTTCATCATCATGGTAGGTTCCATTATCCGACTGCTTACACTCTCTGGTGCTGTTGAGAGTTTCGTAGTATACCTAAGCCAAAAAGCCAAAAAAATAGACTCTCCTACAGGTGCAATGATGCTTGCTTACGTTGTAGGTGTAGTGATCTTTATAGAGTCATCCATCACAGCACTGGTTGCAGGTACTGTTGCCAAACCTCTCTGTGACAAAAACGGTGTAAGCAGAGAAAAACTCGCTTATATTTGTGACTCTACTTCAGCACCCATCTGTTCACTCATCCCACTCAATGCCTGGGGTGCACTGCTTTTAGGTCTTATTGTTACTGCCATTGACTCTCAAGTTATTTCCGGAGATGGTGTTTCTCTTCTCATAGCCTCTATCCCATATAACTTTTATTCACTCATTACTTTAGCCATAGTTCTAGGTGTCATTTTTTTAGATATTAATATAGGTCCTATGAAGCATACAAGCCCTGTACCCTATGTTGCACCGCATGATGAAGCCAATATAAAAGCTACTCCTTACAAAATGCTTTTACCCATTTTAGTCATGGTACTTATGGTACCTGTGGGGCTTTATTTGACAGGAAAAGGTGACATATTTAAGGGATCCGGTTCTACTTCTGTATACTACGCAGTGATCGTTACACTCTTTTTTATGTACCTCTATTTCATACCTACCAAAGCACTTACTCACAAAAACTATTTCAAAGGACTCTATGAAGGGATAGGTGACATGATACCCGTAGGGATGATCATGGTTTTCGCACTTCTCATAGGTAAAGTCATCGGTGATCTTGGGACAGCTAAATATTTAGCCCATCTGCTCTCTGGTAATATTTCTCCTCTGTTCATCCCTGTACTCATCTTTTTAGTCGCTGCTATCACAGCATTTTCCACAGGAACAAGCTGGGGAACATTCTCCATTATGATGCCCATAGGTTTGGCACTGGGTGCTA
>JAGGRU010000060.1 GCA_021159425.1 Sulfurovum sp. | reverse complement strand
TTGATGGTGAGTATGTTCTCTCTTCGCCAAAATGATATAACTTCTTTGAAATAGAACCTATAGTAATATCGAAATATCCGTTAGTTTCAACATAATATGACTTTGATAACTTTATAGATTCTGCTAAAAAATGATCATATCGCACATTGTGGTCTTTATTTAGTTTTGACAAAGTAGCATTAGGATCATAAGTAGATAAAGAATCTTCTATATTTTGTATTAGGTCAAAAGAAGAAGAAATTTTATTATTGTTCTCTTGAGGCAGTGAAATAGTTACATACGTTCCCATAAGAGATCTTGTTCTACTTATCAACTCATCATTAGAGTACAAAGTTTGTACAAAGAGTACAGATACAATAACAATTTTTAGTAATATTTTCATTAGACGCCGCCTTTTGCTCAACCTTAAGCTCTATGAATAGAATATCATATCTAGTCTATCTTAATTTGATTGTTCTTAATATAGTAAACATACTATATCTTTTAGATTGAAAAGACACGTCTTGATGAAATTACAGAAGTACTAAAAGAATATGGCTTATGATAGGCAGGCGTCTCTACATAAATTTCAGAAAGTTTTTGACGTAATGAAAGAAATAGGTGCCTAAATCATATCCTGCAATATATTTTTATATTAAGATGCCAGTTACTCATAACCTTATAATCTAACATATTTTATAAGGTTATTCGTTGTAACGACGTTTGCGAGCCATAAATATGTACTTTCCCATAGGAAACCTTATAAAATGTTCTATATAGGAGGTTTTATAAGGAAAAAGGTTTCCTTGATACTGTATTAAGCTGAGTCTTTAAAATCCAATTTTTAATAAAACATCGCAGACATATACCCAACAACGGAACTTTTATCTCCGCTTGCATCGTAACTTGTCCGGTAGTCAAGTAATTTGGAGGAGAGTTTGAGTTTTTTGGCTGCCATCATCATCGCTTTGATGCCAATGAGTCCACAGGCTTCACAGCCTTTTTTAAATTCTTCAAGATCTAATGTTGCAACTGCTTTGAGGCAGCTTTCATCTAGTGCATTTGCTTCATTCAAGTTATGGAAATGACTGAGATCAGAACTGATGACAACAACATTGTCTTTGTTTTGCAGGAGTGCTGTGATGAGAGGGGCTATATTTTTTGCTGTCGTGTCACTGTAGATAAGTTCTATGATCTGATTTTTTGGAAAGTAGTGTTTGATGAAAGGCATTTGTACTTCAGTAGAGTGCTCTTTTTCATGTGCTTGGGGCTCAAAGCCTATGTCAAACTGTTTTGCCAGTGCAAAAAGATAGGGACTGTCTATATTTAACTCTCCACAAGGTGTCTCATACTTTTCATAATAGCTTCCCGAAATACCTTTAAAGTAGTGGTGATGGCTTGGACCTATGACGATGATACGTTTGGCTTTTGTCTGTGCTAAAAATCTGTAGGCAAAGTTTGCGGTAAACCCACTGTAAATGTACCCTGCATGAGGAACAATAACAGCTCTGGGTATGATATTTCGTATCTCATTTGGTATGGATACTTTGTCAAAAGAAGCATTGAATTGTTTGAATTGATCTTCTATTTCTTCGCAACTGTATGGATAAAATGAACCTCGTACTGCAGCTTTTCGTATGGCATTGCTCATCATTTCTCCTTGTATTCTTTTACTTGGTAGATTGAAATTTCAGGGTGGCTTGAAAGACAGTCATTTCCCAAATTGGCTTTAAGACACAAAGAGGAGAAAAAATTATCAAATTTTGGTAACTGTTCCCAAACCTGGGGTAGGTAGGTTGCTTGTTTACCATTGAGTTTGAGTACAATACCATCTTGAAAAGGAACTACCTTACTTTCCAGATCTTCTATATCAGTATACTCTAAGATTTTAGGTTCTGAGAGGATGGAAACTTCTATGCTAATGTGATTTAGCTCATCCAATGTTAAAGGTGTGAACCTTGGATCACGCAAGGCGGCAGACTGAGCATTGGAAATGATATCTTTATACAATGGACGGTAAGCTTCCAAAGAGCCAATACATCCACGAAGCTGCTCATTCGGCTCTGTGTTAAGGGTGACAAAGACAGCACCATTCTCTTCAAGAACAGGGTAAGTTTTCAGGGCATTCTTCAAATCAAAATCTTCAGGTTGATTTAATGCCACTAAAATAGCTGCTTTAGCTAAAGCGATCACAATATCATTCATTTTGTACTCCTTCTTACTTATTTTACCACAATATTAAAATTAAACTATTCAAAATCAATATTGTATTAATATTAATTAATGAAGATTTCAACTCCTCCTTGATACAATGCATACTAAAATATTAAGGATCATATTTGCGATATCTTTTACTTTTACTCTTATCACTTAACTTATTTGCCGTTGACGCTACACTTAGAATAGAAAAAGATGTAGAACAGCGTTCCCGTATTGCACTTGAAGATGCATCTCCTTCTGTCAATGAAAAATTCTTTAAAATTTTACTTTCAGACCTTAAAATATCGGGACATTTTTTAGCTGACAGCAGACATAACAGAGGTGATCTTAACTCTAACTTTATTGCACCGGCACTTAAAAGTAAAGAGTATGTATTACGATATGCGCTTACACAAGGCTCAGGGACAAAGCTTATTATCCGCTTGTTAAAAGCATCAGACGGTACTCAAGTGTTTAAAAAGAGTTATTCTATACCTACAACAAGTAAGGCACCTTTCCTTGCACATAAAGCGATCTATGATATCAATAAGGTATTGAAATATCCGGATATTTCCTGGATAAACCGTTATGTTGTTTTTTCCCGTTACACCACTCCCCGACAAAGTGAAATTATTTTAGCTGACTATACTTTTAATTATAAAAAAGTTGTTATACGCGGAGGATTAAATCTTTTTCCAAAATGGGCAGATGCAAATCAGAAGAGCTTTTATTATACCTCTTATGCAGGAGTGATCCCAACACTTTATAAACTGAATATCTATTCGGGATCTAAACAAAGAATTATTTCATCTGAAGGAATGCTTGTATGCTCTGATGTCAATAAAAATGGGTCAAAATTACTTCTTACCATGGCACCGCAAGGGCAGGCAGATATATATGAGGTCTCATCATCAGGTGGAAGTAAAAAAAGAATTACCAGCTTTAACGGTATAGATGTAAATGGTAGATATGTAGACAATGAAAGCAGTATTGTCTTTGTTTCAAACAGACTTGGGTATGCAAATATATTTAAAAAATCCATTAACGGAAGCGGTGTATCTCAAGTTGTTTACCACGGACGGAACAATAATGCGGTAGATGCACATGGGAGTAAAATAGTTTACTCAAGCAGAGAGAGTCAAAACAGTTTTGGTAAAAATACTTTCAATCTTTATTTGACCTCTTCAAGGGGTTCAGGGACAAGACCTCTTACAACAACCGGGACAAATCAGTTTCCGCGTTTTTCTACAGACGGTTCCATAATACAGTATATTAAACACAGAGGCAGCGGCTCTTCTATAGGTTATACAAACTTGACAAGCCAGCAGAGTTTATTGTTTCCACTTGGTGGAAGAAAAATACAATCTATTGATTGGTAAATATTTTTTCCGAGAGATCATTGCGTGATCACTCAAATAATATTTTAACAAAAAAAGGATATACATCATGAAAAAAATCATCATAACAACAGCCGCACTTTCTCTTTTACTCTTCACAGGATGTTCACAAAACGCTCCTGATCTTGACAGTAAAGGTTCGAGCAGTAATATTTCTGATGCATCAGCATTAACCGGAGATACAGTTTCCATCAATGAAAATGCTTACGGTAATGAGTCGGGCGGACAGAATAACAGCTCTGCTGATGGATTCCAGAGTGTCTATTTTGATTTTGGAGATTATGGTATTGCTTCAGATATGGAAAATGCTCTTTCCAAGAATGTGAATGTTGCTTCCAGTGCAGGCGGCAGAAGAATCAAGATCGAAGGAAACTGTGACGAATTCGGAACCGATGAATACAACTATGCACTGGGACTAAAAAGAGCTAAATCCGTAAAAGACAGTATGAGTTCCCAGGGTATCAATACAAGTAATATGGTAATGGTGAGTTTTGGAGAGAGTAATCCTGTTTGTTCAAGTCCTACAGACAGCTGTTACGGAAAAAACAGAAGAGTTGATCTTCGTTTAGTGAAGTAGGGTACATATGCACTTGAAGTATATACGAAACTTACTGCTAATATCTGCCTTAAGTCCTGTGTTTCTTTTGGCAGAATATTCTGAGTATGGATATAACCGTGAATACAACAGTGGAAATAATGGCCCGGTACGAACGTCTGTACCTGCAAAAGAAGTTATTGTCCAAAATAGAAAGACCATCACTTCCTTAAAAAGACAACTTGCAGAACAGGGAGAGAGGATCGATGGTTTAACTTCTATCATTGAAGGGTTAAATGCTTCGATAGCAGAATTAAAAATGAATCCTGCTTCTTCAACTATGAATGGCGGAAATGACAATACGGCATTGCTCAGAGAACTGGGTGTCATGATAGATAAAATAAATGACAACTATGTGAGTAAAAAAGAGTTGCAAAATGCACTTAATGGAAGATCCAAACCTTCTTCAAAAAAAAGTAAAAGTAAAAGTAAAAATTCAAGCAGTGAATCAATGGATGGCAAGCCAACTTCACAACTCTATAGTGAAGGGGTGAGACTTTTTGTAAAGAAACGTTACGGTGAAGCTAAAAAAAGATTTACCATTACCGATACAAAAGGTTACAAACCTGCTGCATCAAACTATTATCTTGGTGAGATAGCATACTATACAAGAAAATATGAAGATGCTATTTTTTACTTCAAGAAGAGTGTGGGTCTTTATGATCAGGCAAGTTATATAGATGTACTGCTTTTACATACAGCTATTTCACTGGACAAAACCGGAGATAAGAGTCAGGCAAAAACATTTTACCAAAATATCATTGATAACTATGAAGGTAAAAATTCCGCTAAAATCGCCAAACAAAAGTTAAAGAAATTGTAACCCTTCATTTCTCCATTGTTTTAAAAGATACTTTTCTTTTTGCCAATTATGTCTTTTCCCTGGTTGGTGTTTTGGATCAGCATGATGATAGTTGTCCATAGATGCTGTCAGATCAAATCCTGTAGCGCAAACTCCATTCCAGGAACCAAGGATCTCACTAAACCAAAATAAGGTTAAAAGTCCTGCACTG
This sequence comes from Sulfurovum sp., assembly GCA_021159425.1. GTDB lineage: Bacteria > Campylobacterota > Campylobacteria > Campylobacterales > Sulfurovaceae > Sulfurovum. The sequence goes on along the minus strand of JAGGRU010000060.1, from coordinate 1,454 downwards.
GGTGGAGCATGAAGTCTAAAAACCAACTTTTTCCATATTTCCAGAGGAACAGTTAACAGATAGCCATCAGACTCTGCCCTCTCTCTAAACCTTTCCCACCCCACTTCTCTATATATCATATCAGGTCCGCTTACAATGATCCAAGGTGCGGTGCTTTGGGTTTTCCCACGATAGTCAGGAGCACTGACCCAGACATCAAGTTGTTTTCCTCTGTCTTTGTTCCCTTTATCTTCATTCCAACATCGATTGAAACGTACAACAAATCCTTGTTGGTCTATGGTTTCTCCCCACATTGAATTTTTAAGTGTGGCAGAATTTCCTACTACACATATACCATTTTTTCTATTTTTAAGCAATTCTTCTTTAAAAGATCTGCGCCACTGTTCTTGATCTTCATGAATTTTGTTTAACCATGTTCTATTTTCTTTGAATAGGGAAGTGTCTGATGTGTATTGGTAAGAGACTTCTTTCAATAGTGAAATGGCATATTTTTTATGTTTTTTCCCAAGTTTATCCAAAAGGCTGATCAAAAGATCTGATCTGTTTTTTGACAAGATGAAACCTAGATCTCTACGAAACATACAATAGTCTACAAAAGCTTCCGGAGCTTTCTTTCTCAGCCATGCTTTTTTATAATACCAAAGTGTTTTGAGATCATAAAGTCCTTTTTTTCGTCTGCTCTTTGCTATTACCCTTGGAAATGAAGGGTTTAAATATCTTTTTTTTGGCTGAGGAATGATCTCTTGTTCTATATGGTCCAAAAATACTTGTGCGGTCTTTTTCACATCTGCTAGTTTAAGTATATTCCTTTGCAGATTTTTTGTTACTTGTGCATAGGTTTCAGAATCATAAAGTGCTTCAATTGCAGTAAGCCACTCCTCTTCACTCTCTGCTATTATAGCACCTGCATTCATAAAACGTTTCGTATCAGGATTAGATATACATATAGTAGGAATACCCCAATATCCGGCTTCAATGATCTTTAATGCTGATTTACATTTTGTAAATGGAGTTTTTTCCAATGGTGCAAGATTCACCCAAACGTTTTGAAAATTACGCCAATGTTCAGAAAATGGTACTTTTTCTTTATGAACTATTTGACTGGAAGGAATATCAAGATCAAATTTTAAGGGTCCGGTAATATATAATTTAATATCAGGATGATTTTTTAAAAATCGTGTAAGTCCTTTGCTAATGGTTTGGAAATCTTTATCATGACTTCTTGTTCCCGGGAAGTAGGTAAGTTTTTTAGTTTTGCTCATTACTTTTTCCTCTTGATGAGGTCGCCATGAATGATGTACTGCATTTGGAAGTTTTATAATATGACTATGGGGAATAATCCTTTCAATATGCTCTGCCAAGGGATCTGTAGAAACAGTAAAATGTGAAAAAAGATTTAAAGCTTTTAAATTTTTTTTGAATTGTTTCTCCACTTTTTTAAGAGAAAGTATTTT
>JAGGRU010000267.1 GCA_021159425.1 Sulfurovum sp. | reverse complement strand
GTTGTAATTTTTATGGTTGTTTATTATGGTGCAGCAGGTGTTGTTGCGGATGTTGCTCTTATAGGTAACCTCTTCCTGATACTGGCAATTATGTCACTGTTCGGGGCTACACTTACTTTACCGGGAATGGCAGGTATTGTCCTGACGGTCGGTATGGCTGTTGATGCCAACGTTATTATTACGGAGCGTATTCGTGAACTGCTGCAAGAAGGTAAATCTGTAGCCAAGTCTATTGAAGATGGATATGATAATGCCTTTACAGCTATTTTGGATGCCAATGTTACAACGCTGATCGCAGCAGTTGTACTGTATGTGTATGGTACCGGAGCGATCAAGGGTTTTGCACTTACGATGAGTATTGGTATCTTGGCATCGATGTTAACAGCTATTTTGGGAACACATGGAATTTACCAGTGGCTGCTTCCTAAAATAGATAAGAAAAAACTGGGATACTGGTTTGGTATTAAAGCAGGGGGAGTAAAATAATGCAAATATTTAAATATGAAAAACCTCTTGCTTTAATGAGTAAGAGTAAGCGATTTGGTCTTCTTTCTCTTGTAGTGCTTGTTATGGCGCTGGGACTTATTTTAACAAAAGGTTTTAACTACGGTATTGACTTCGCAGGTGGTACGCTTGTACAGGTTCAATATGAAGGTAAAGCACCCATTAAGAACATCAGAGAAGCGATTGCCAAAGATAAAAATTATGAGAGTGCCTCGGTTACTTACTTTGGAAGCGATGATGAAGTTGTCATACGTACAAAAACAAGTTCTAAAGCCTTAGGTGAAGATGTGGGTGACAAAATGCGCACACTTCTTAAAGATACGGGTAAATTTGAAGTAAGAAGAGTAGATATGGTAGGTGCGAAAGTCGGTTCTGAACTTCGTGAAAAAGGTCTCATGTCCATGCTTCTTGCTATCATAGGTATTCTTATCTATGTCTCTTTCAGGTTTGAATGGCGTTTTGCAGTGGCTTCAGTCATGGCATTGGTGCATGATGTGACCATTGCCATGGGTGCAGTGGTACTGTTCAATATAGAAGTAAACCTTGATACTCTGGCCGCATTACTGACCATACTGGGTTATTCGCTGAACGATACGATCATTGTTTTTGACCGTATCCGTGAAGGTATCAGAACCATCAAGAACCCTGACTTAGGTGATATTATTGATGAATCTGTCACAAGAACACTCTCAAGAACCACCTTGACCTCTTTAACAACATTCTTTGTGGTATTTACCTTATGGATGTTTGGTGGAGAGATCATTCATGGATTTGGATTTACCTTATTGGTGGGTATTGTAGTCGGAACCTATTCATCGATCTTTGTAGCTTCTCCTATTTTGATGTGGCTTGGATTCTCAGTCACAGGATTTAGAGAAAAAGAAGCAGTAAAACTCAAAAGAGAGAAAGAAAAAGAAAAAATGCGTGCTATGTACGAAAATGGTACAATATAACTTTTAAGGAGTAAATATGCAGTGGGGAAAAGTTTTTTATATATTTTTTGCATTGATGTCTCTTACGACATCAGCAGCATTCTTGTACGAAAATTCATTGGTTGCTCTTTTTATTGCAGGATCTGTTAATATTATTTCAACCATACTGAAAATAGGGGTAAGGAATTTACTCTCAGCAGAGCTTTTAGCAGGCTCTCTAGTGGCAGATCTACACTTGATACCTGCATTTTTTGTATTGAAGTTTTATGACAATCATACAATAGCTGTAGGTCTGGTGATCGGTGCAGTGATAGCAAATGTGTATACGATCATAGTTTCAATGATAGAAAGTGCTAAAGAGAAAGCTGACTTTTAAGTCTTGAGTAGGTATATTACATGAAATCCATGAGGAGTAGCATGTGATAACAATACCTACACTTTCAGGTGAAGATCCTGAGTTAAAACGACAAGAGATAAAAAAGTATTTTCAGGAAACCTATAAACTTTATGAATCTCTTTTCAATATTGTATCTGATGAAAAAGCGTATTTCCAAAAAGCTGATCCTCTTCGTCATCCTATTATTTTCTACTATGGACACACAGCCACTTTTTTCATAAACAAACTCAAACTTGCCAAGATCATCGATGAGAGAATTGACTCAAAACTGGAGTCTATTTTTGCCGTAGGTGTAGATGAAATGTCCTGGGATGACTTGAATGAAAAACATTATGACTGGCCTACGCTTGAAGAGACACAGAATTACAGAGACAAAGTGTATGATCTGGTCTCTGAGCTTATAGATACACTCCCCTTAGAGCTTCCTATTACCTGGAAGTCTCCCTGGTGGGTTATTTTAATGGGAATTGAGCATGAGAATATTCATGTAGAAACTTCTTCTGTACTCATACGACAACTTCCTTTTAGCTCTGTGAGAGAAGATGCAGACTGGAAAGAGTGTGAAGAATATGGCGATGCACCTGAAAATGAACTTCTTGATGTTCCTGCCGGAACGGTAATGTTGGGCAAAAATCAGAATGCACAACTTTTTGGCTGGGACAATGAATATGGTACACATCAGGCAAAAGTCCCTGCATTCAAAGCAGCCAGATATTTAGTTTCAAATGGTGAATATCTTCAATTTATTCAAGATGACGGATATGCAAAGAATGAATATTGGTGTAGTGAAGGAGAAGAGTGGAAAGCGTTTACAAAAGCTTTGCATCCGTTATTTTGGCAGTTAAAAGAGTCAAACTATATTTTACGTACGCTGAGTAGAGAAATTCCATTGCCTATGAATTGGCCTGTGGAAGTAAACCATTTGGAGGCTGCGGCATTCTGCAAATGGAAAAGTCAAAAAGAGGGTAGAGATATAGTGCTTCCCACAGAAGATGAATATATTCGTCTGCGTGATGAAGCACATGTTCCTTCATATCTGGAGTGGATGAAAGAGGGTAAGACAAATGCAAATATTGCCCTTGACAAGTATGCCTCTTCTGCTCCTGTAGACAGATATGAACATGGTAGATTTTGTGATGTAGTAGGTAATGTATGGCAGTGGTCCAGAACACCAATATATCCTTTTGATGGTTTTAAAATTCATCCGGTCTATGATGATTTTACTGTACCGACTTTTGATGGGAAACACAATTTGATCAATGGCGGATCATGGATAAGTTGTGGCAATCTGGCAACACAAAAAAGCCGTTATGGATTTAGAAGGCATTTTTATCAGCATGCCGGTTTTAGATATGCAGAAAGCTCTTATGAAGAAAAGATCATGACAAACCCGTACACAACAGACAGTATTATTTCACAGTATTGCCATTTTTCATGGGGAGGCAATGCCTTAGGGGTGGAGAACTATCCTGCTGCATGTGCAAAATTGTCTTTGGAATACATGAAAGACAAAGCTAAAGTAAAAGCTTTTGATATCGGTTGTGCTATAGGACGAAGTTCTTTTGAACTGGCACGCGGTTTTGATGAAGTGATAGGTGTTGATTTTTCTGCACGTTTCATTCAGGAAGCAGAAAAATTGAAACAGAGTGGGATCTTACGGTATGTTATGCCAACTGAAGGTGAGCTTGAAGAGTTCCATGAAGTAAATCTTAGCTCTTTCAACTTGGAAAAAGAGGCAACTAAAGTAAATTTCTGGCAGGCAGATGCCTGTAATCTCAAACCGATCTTTAAAGATTTCGATCTTATTTTTGCAGGGAATCTCATAGACAGGCTTTATGATCCTAAAAAGTTTTTGGACTCACTTGCTTCAAGGTTAAACGAAAAGGGGATGCTGATCCTCACTTCACCCTACACTTGGCAGGAAGAATCAACGGCAAAAGAGAAATGGATAGGCGGGTATAAACGTGACGGTGAGAATGTCACGACACTTCAGGGACTTGAAGAGATATTGGGAAAAGATTTTAAACTCATAGATACAAGAGATGTACCTTTTGTCATACAGGAGACAGCCAGAAAACACCAATATACGATAGCACAAATGACAGTGTGGGAAAAACGTTAAGAATAGAATACTGGTTTACTTTTTAACGGCATAATCCCAGGAGCCTGTCGGACTCATGCTTGATTGGCTGCAAAATCCACTCTTTTGCCCTATTTTCAGCTCCTTTTCGTTAAATAGCTACGGCTATTCGCCTCAAACGAGCCAAAAATATGCCTAAAAGATTGAATTTTTCGCTTCAATCAGATGAGTCCGACAGGCTCCTAGATAAATAAAAAGGAGTATTTAGATGCCAACACAAAACAGTTCAAAATCCAAACAATGGTTTAAACGAATCATTATCACAGTGGTTCTTCTGGAGCTTGCCTACCTGGTCGTCTTCAATATTCTGCTCAATACCACATTTGTCCAAAAACAGATCAACACTATGGAGCCTGAGAAATTCCAGCTTCAGTGGGAGAGTGCCTGGACCCCTTATCCGAGTAGAATATATATAAAAAAACTCACTGCCAAAGGAAAATTAAGATCGAAGGAGTGGCAGGTTGATATGAACAGTGTTTCAGCTTCCCTGTCGCTGCTTTCTTTGCTGGAGCATAAAGTGAAGATGTGTAATGTCGAGATGAGTGACATATCCTATACTGAGCAGCCAAACCTGTCTGCTGGCACTGTACAGTCTACAGCCATGCAAAAAAAGAATGTTGACACAATAACGACCATGGCATCGGGAAACGATGGAGAGAGAAAACCCTGGGATATTGAACTAAGAGGTCTTAAAATTCACGGACATCATACGGTTGAAACCAATAAGTTCAAAGGTGAGTTGGATGGTGATATTGATACTGATCTTGTAGTGAGAACGAAAGACAGCCTGCTTTCTATTGAAGAGGGCAAAATAAATATTGCGATCAATACTTTGCGCAATCATAAAGGGCAGGAGATAATAAAGCAAGGAAAAATAAAAAGTGTATTCAAGATTTCTCCTGTCAATTTCAGAGAAAAGCGAAGAGGCGAACTATTGAAGTATTTGACACTGGACAGTACCATCACTGCACAGATGAGTGGGAAAGGGGTGCTGGAGAGTCAAATTCACTTGAGTAATGGAAAACTGAGTTTGGTGATTCCTCCGGTCATTGTCGATGACTTGAGTCTCATACAGAAATATGTTCCTGAGAAGTGGGGAGTTGCGTTTTATCGCGGAAAAGGTATGCTTCAGGGCAAGGTAAATATGAATGAAGAGGAATTAAATGCTACAATTAAGCTGTCCTCGAAAGATGCTGAAATTGGGTTCAATGAACAGCGTGTCCAGAGTGAGCTGGATATGCTGATCAAGGTCAAAGTATCTACCGCAGCGAAACTTCATGCCGATCTGGCGGGAACACATATAGTCCTCAGCAACACAAAACTTTCCAGTCAGAAGGAGTCAAATAAAAAAGTATCCAAACCTTGGAATACGAATTTGAAAATCGAGCAGGGAAGCGTGATGCTTTCTCTACCGGATAATAACAGTTCTAAAGCACTTTTCACGATATTTAAAAAGTACAAGATTAAAGATATCTTTGCCGGAGCAGAGGGGAAGCTCAAAGTAAGAGGAGATATTTCTCAGCTTGACTGGGTCAATCTGCTGATGAAAAGCTCTCTGGACTTTAGCGTATCAGGCAGTGGTGTCGTAGAGGCAGATCTTTTGATCAAGAATGCTTCGCTCGCCAAAAAGAGTATGGCAAAGATAAGATCAAAAAATCTTCAAGTGGGATTACTTGATTATCGCTACAGCGGTGATGGTGAATTTACAGCGGAAAAAACTGAGGGTGGAGGGGCTTCCGGCGTGATCTATGCTCTGGATCTCAGCGATGCCACCATGAAGCGTGAAGGTGAAAAAGAGGCGAAGATAGTGAATGTCGTTATGAGACTTGACGGGGGTGACTCACAGGACTCTAGAGAGGATAAGGCTCTTCGCTTGCAGATCCTGTCAGCCAAGGTGAAAAATGTCTCCCTTTACAATCAATATTTCCCTGAAAACTCACCATTTGTTTTCGTCGATGGAAGTGCTGATCTGAGTGCAGATATCCTGCTCGAGTCGAATAGTACCAAAGGCTATGTCAAATTTATGACTGACGGGTTAACGATGAAGGTAAATGAACAAATTATTTCAGGAAGGTTGAGAGTCAATACAAAAATTGTCGCAGGTGAACCGAAAAAGATGAAATTTGATATCTCAGGCTCTACGATAGTGCTCGATCAGGCAAAGGTATCAGGTAAAAATGCACACTATAGCAAAGATGACTGGCGTATGGCCATCAAATTGGAAAAAGCAGATATTGTTTGGAAAAAACCTCTTGAGTTGAAATCAAAAACACTTTTGTTCATGAAAGATTCCAGACCGATCGTTGCAATGATCGATAATAAAAAAGCCAAATTTGCTTTAATATCCAAGCTTCTGATTGCAGAGAATCTACGGGGAGAAGTGATGCTGGATATGAAAGACAATGCTATTACGATCCCTTATGCTCTTGTCAAAAGCAATAAACTTGATATCGGCGTAAAGGGTATCATTACTCCGACGCTTCGCAATGGTATGTTCTTTTTTGGACGCAAGAATATCAGGGCGGCGATAGAGATAAGAGATGCTAAAAAAAGTATCGATATTTTCAGTGCGAAACAGAGCTTTGACAATTATGTAATCCCCTCTCCGCTGCTCAAATGACAGTGTGGGAGAAATGTTAAGAATGACCTGTGCTCTGTATATGTGAAGTACAACTAAAGTTCTTTTCCTATAAAATATATGCTTTATAGTTATTGATTTAAAGGGAATGAATGAAAGATTCGAT
>JAGGRU010000332.1 GCA_021159425.1 Sulfurovum sp. | reverse complement strand
GGAATAGGTGTTGAGAGGTCATTACCTACTTTTTTAGAATACTCCAAAAATTCTTTACTCGCGTAAATACATACGGCATGATAACCAGGGTTATCTTCGCCTGAAAAGCAGGTTCCGTCTCTGTAAAAACCTGTCAAAGGTTTTAATGAGCAGGGCTCTAAAGGTTCACCTAAAACATTTTTGGCATTGGAATCTTGTTTATGCATTGCTCAACCTTTTAGAGAGAAGTGTTTTCTTCTCCTTATCATAAGCTATAATTTCACCCTTCATCACTGTAAAACTGGGCGGTGGTAGGTCAAACTCCTTGACTTTTTCCCCAAGCACTGTGGAATACAACTCTATAATATCTATGGATTTTTTTTCTTTCATATGTTTTCCCTTTTTCCTAATTTTGTAAAACTTTTTACTGTAAGTGAAACAAACAACACTGTTAACAACCCTAAGCCCATCACATTAAAAAAATCTTCAATTCCAAAATATTGAACGATCGGATAGGTCAAAATAGGTGAAAAAAATTGTCCTAAAAAGAGTGAAGATGTTAAATATGCCGTGGCTTTTACTCTTTTTGTAAAATGTGCATAGTGAAGTAACCAAGCTGTGATGTTCGTCATTAAGATACCACCACCTAAACCAATGATTGGTGCAGTCAGGAAGAACCACTGTAACTCTCTCACTTGTGAAATACCAATGAAACCAATCGCAATAATACCCATACCGATCATATAGATCGTGGAAAAGCCAAAATGCCTTTTCAATTTTACAAAGCTCAAGGCACCTATGGCATTAAACACAAAGGCTGAAGCAATGATCAGTCCGGTTTTTTCTCCTGTGGCATGAAATACATTGATCATCAAGTAGGGAAACTGTGTAGGTAAAATATAAAAAATAGCCATCAGAAGAAATGCCATAATGTAAATAGGATAGAGCCTGTGATTGATCTCTTCATCATCCACAACATTACTCTGATAATTGTGTTCTACAATATACTTCATAGCAAAAATTAAAATGATGAAACCTATACCGTAAATGGCAAAAGGATAACGCCAGTTAATATCTGAGAGCATACCCCCACCTACAATGAAGAAGATACCACCTATGGAGACAAAGGCCGATTGAAGCCCCATAAATTTATGACGCTCTTCTCCCTTAAAATAATCGCCAATGAGCGAAGTAGAGACGATCATCAAAATAGCAATGGCGATACCCAGTAAAAATCGGGAGATCAAAAGCGCGTAGATACTATCTAAATATAGCCCTGCAGTTCCGGTAATGGAAAAGAAGAACAGACCGACAATGGCAGATTTACGTTTACCGTACTTATAGACCATATTACCTAAAAACGGTGCGAGTATGGCAATGGCCAAAGAGGGCAAGGTAATCATCATGCGAGAGAGAAAGGCTATATGGTCCACATCTGCATAGATCTCACTCAAGCGTGGCAGTATGGTTACTACCGCAACATTGGACATCATAGTCATCATTGCAAGCAATAAAAGTGTTATTTTTGTGCCAGGTGTGATCACGTTCATTAAATATTGTCTCCTATGCAGTTGAAAAAGATATAATACCCAAAAAAGGGAAATCATGATGGGTCTGGATACTCTTTTTTGCCTACCTCTATCTAAACGAAATACCTGAATTACGACAAATACTTGGTATTATTCCTGTACTTATAGGTGGATATCTATTGACTAAACCTATAGATACAGAGACGCTGACAAAAAATTAGATAAAATAGAGGAAAAGGAATCACAATGAGCGATGAACATAAAAACAACCCCATGCATGGTGTTACCCTAAAAATAATCATGACAGAACTTGTAGAACATTATGGGTGGGAGACATTGTCAGAATTTGTAAATATTAGATGTCTGACGTATGATCCCTCTATCAATTCTTGTTTAAAATTTTTAAGAAAAACACCCTGGGCCAGAGAAAAGATAGAGAAAGTGTATATTGCAATGAAAAAAAACGCGTAGGGTCGATTTATCGACCAAGACAACAAAATAAAAGGTCGGTAAACCGACCCTACAAAAAAATTAACTCTCTTCTATCTCTGCAATTTCTGTGTGATCATCACTCTCCATAGCACGTGGATCTGCCAGAGTCTCTTTTCCAAAAAGTGTCAAGAGATCTTTAAGTGTTTGGTGCATTGCTCCACGATCTACGATCATATCGATAAGTCCGTGATCAAGTAGAAATTCTGAACGCTGGAAACCTTCGGGAAGATCCACACCCACAGTCTGCTTAATAACTCTTTGACCTGCAAAACCAATGAGTGCATCCGGCTCAGCCATAATAATATCCCCAAGCATTGCAAATGATGCAGATACCCCACCCATAGTGGGATCTGTCAAGATCGAAATAAAAGGTAAACCTTTATGGTGCAGTCTATTCAAGGCAGCAGAAGTTTTAGACATTTGAAGAAGTGCATAAGTACTCTCTTGCATTCTAGCTCCACCTGAAGCAGAAACAATGATCACAGCACATTCATTTTCAATGGCTCTGTCTACCGCACGAACGATCTTCTCACCTTCTACAGAACCTAAAGATCCTCCCATGAAAGAAAAATCAAAGACAACCAACTCTACAGGGTTTCCACCAATGGTACAGGGACCGGACATCACAGATGATGTCTTTCCTGTTTTTGCTTTTGCTTCTTCCAAACGTTTTTTATAAGACTTTTTATCAGAAAACTTTAACGGATCCACCGGAGCAAGAGTAATATCCTGTTCAACAAACGAACCTTCATCTGCAATGGATGCAATACGTTTTTCAGCATTGATCCTAAAATGGTGGTTACATTTTGGACAAACATTTTGTTTCGATTCAACCTCTTTATAGTACATCAATGAAGTACATTTAGGACACTTTATCCACTGGTTAGGCTGTTCTTCATTTGTCTCTTTTAATATATTGTCAAAAAGGCTTCCAAACATATTTACTCCTATAAATTATTAATTAAATTCTCTATTTTTTCAGCTATAGCTTTATCTTTTGATACTATAACATAATCCGCCTCAACAATCACTTCAAGACCTTCGCAAAGTGCCAAACCAGCCGCAAAATCATAAATACGGAACGCTCCCATAAAAAGCACAAAATTCACGGTTCGTGCATAAGCAAGTGAGACTGCTATGGCTCCAGGTGCTCTGAATTTTAACTTCTCTTCATTTAAAGCCGCTACCAGTTCAGGATGCGCATAAGCCTTTTCAAAAAGACCTATTTCAGGATCCGGGGCAACATGCGGTTTATGGTAGATAGAGGAAAAAAGTTTACCTTGCAGTACATCCGAGCCGGCAGATTTGAGAAAAATATCTCCATTGGCTAGATTACATACTATAGCAGAGTCCAAAATACCATCCGCATTTACTTTTGCAACAGAAGTACCATAAAAAGGAAAAAGGGAGAGGGCATTTGAAGAACCGTCTATAGGATCAATAATGATTTGACTGGCACCCTCGCCCAAAGCATCATTCATAATAAGACCGGACTCTTCCGATTCTATTTGTCCAAAAGATGAAAGATGTTTTACAAATATCTCTTCTGCCAGAAGATCCAGTCGGGAACTTACATCTCCGCCTGCCCCTACTTCAGTTTTTTCAAACCAGGAAGCATCAAAACCATCTTTAAGTGCTGAAGATATCTCTTCATTGGCTTTGATACAGGCTTTGGTAAAATCTGTCATATTTATACTGTTAACATTTTTACCATTGCTCTAGCAGCATCACGTCCGTCTCTGGCAGCAGTTACAACTAAGTCTGCTCCACGGTGACAGTCACCACCGGCATAAATACCGGCTTGCGTTGTTTGGTAATTTTCATTAACCAACACAGCACCCCATTTATCTGTCTCAATGCCATTACTTGCAAAGAACGGGTACTCAATATTGTCAAATCCTAAGGCAAAGATGACGACATCCGCATCTACTTTATATTCACTGCCAACGATCTCTTCAACACCTTGCCGTCCCGAAGCATCAGGCTCACCAAGCTTGGTTTTGATCATTTCAACCGCAATAATATCACCGTTATCATTCATTACAAGTGATTTAGGTGAAACATAGAATTCAAAATCAACACCCTCTTCTTTGGCATTGATATACTCTTTTCTTGAACCTGGCATATTGTGTGCATCACGTCTGTAAAGACATTTAACAGACTTTGCTTTTTCACGTAAAGAGGTACGGACACAATCCATTGCTGTATCACCACCACCAATGACCACAACATTTTTATCTTTCACTTCAATATTTTCAGATCTTGCTTCCTCAAAAATTTTCTTTTGAATATCTACAAGAAATTCCATTGCCAAGTGTGCATTGGATGCATTTTCACCTTGAAGTCCTGATCTTCTGCCTTTTACAGCACCCACACCAATGAAGACGGCATCAAAGTTTGCTGTAAGTTCATCAAAAGTTTTATCTTTTCCGATCTCTACATTTTGGTGAAACACTGCACCTGCTTCTTTTAAAAGTTTAACTCTTCTTGCAACGACATGTTTGTCAAGTTTGAAACCAGGAATACCATAAGTAAGCAATCCACCTGCTCTTGCCTGCTTATCAAAGATCTCTACATCCACACCTTCTCTAAGAAGGAAGGTTGCAGCAGAAAGCCCGGCAGGTCCTGCACCGATAATGGCTACTTTTTTCCCTACTTTATGTTCAGCAAATTTAGGTTTTAAACCTTTTTTAAATCCTTCTTCACTGACAAAAGTTTCCACTGAACCAATGGTAATGGCACCATATCCGTCGTTTAGTGTACAGGCACCTTCACAAAGTCTGTCGTGTGGACAGATACGTCCCATCACTTCAGGGAAAGGAGATGTTTCATTGGAGAGATTGAATGCAAATTCCAAGTCCTTACCCGCAGTGGCTTTAAGCCATTGGGGAATGAGGTTATGCAGAGGACAACCGTTATGACAGTATGGATCACCACATTGAATACATCTGTCTGACTGTTCAGAACCTTTTGTTGGTTTGAACACTTCATAAATTTCATCAAAATCTTTAGTTCTTTCAACCACATCTCTTTTTTTCGCGTCTATACGCTCTAAATCAAAAAATCTTAACATTTTATTCTCCCTCCTCTATCATCAAAGGACCTTCCATATCTTTTGGGGTAACCGCCCAAAAGTTTCTGATCTCTACTCTGAAATTATCTAAAATTTCTTTGGCTATCACACTTTTTGTCTCTTTATAATAATCTTTAAGAAGTTTTTTGAGGTAATATCTTTCAATATCTGTGTCTTCTGTGTCGATACGTTTAGCCTCTACTAGTTCCTGGTTGATGTTTTCTACAAATTCATGCTCAATATCGTATACAAAAGCCACACCGCCTGTCATACCTGCACCAAAGTTCACACCTGTTTTACCAAGGATGACCACAGCACCACCTGTCATGTACTCACAAGGGTGATCTCCTGTTCCTTCAACAATGGCAATAGCTCCGGAATTACGAACACCGAAACGCTCACCTACCTGACCATTGACATAAAGTTTACCGCCTGTTGCCCCATAAAGACAGGTATTTCCGCCTAAAGCAAACTTTGGCCCGCTTTTCTCAGCTGTAATGATGATACGCCCACCGGACATACCTTTACCGATATAGTCATTCCCTGCACCATTGATATGTATACTTACACCAGGACTAAGGAAGGCACCCAGTGATTGACCTGTTGTACCTTCAAGCCTAAGACAGATCGTTCCGTCAGGAAGACCTTTGTCTCCATAATACTTTGCAATTTCACCGGAAATACGTGTACCGAAACTTCTGTTCAGGTTTGTGATCTTCTTCTCCAGGACGATAGGGTCATTTGGATTTTTGATCGCTTGCATTAACTCTTGAAGTATCTCCTGCTCGTATTCATTTTTATCATATGGTTCGTTTGACTCAACTTGACAAGTATTATCACCATCCAGCTTATAGAGAAGGTTCTCAAAAGAGAATTTTTTAGCAAATTCATCATCGATCACGTCAAGCAAATCATTTTTACCAACGATCTCTTCGAGTGAAGTATATCCAAGTGAAGCAAGGATCTCACGTACATCTTCAGCAAGTAAGGTAAAGTAGTTGATCACTCTTTCTACCGAACCTTCATAGTGTTCTCTAAGCTTCTCTTCTTGCGTTGCGATACCTACAGAACATCTATTCATATGACAGATACGAAGGATCTTACATCCGATCACTGTTAAGGCACTTGTACCAAAGGCATAAGACTCTGCACCAAAGATAGCAGCTTTTACAACATCCAGTCCTGTTTTAAGACCGCCATCTGTTTCAAGCTCTACCTGACCTCTAAGATCATTGGCTTTCAGTGCATTGTGTGCTTCAATAAGTCCAAGCTCCCAAGGGTTACCTGCAAACTTGATAGACCCGATAGGTGCTGCACCTGTACCGCCGTCTGCACCGGAGATAATAATTTTATCTGCATAACATTTTGCAACACCCGCTGCGATCGTACCCACACCCGCTGTTGAAACAAGTTTAACAGCGATCTTTGCTTCAGGATTGATCTGCTTCAAGTCAAAGATAAGCTGAGCCAGATCTTCAATAGAGTAAATATCATGGTGCGGAGGTGGTGAAATAAGTGTCACTCCCGGCATTGTATGTCTAAGTCTTGCAATCAGAGGAGATACTTTATGTCCCGGAAGTTGACCACCTTCACCCGGTTTAGCACCTTGGGCAACTTTAATTTGAATCTCTTCTGCCGAACGCAGATACTCAGGTGTTACACCAAAAC
>JAGGRU010000096.1 GCA_021159425.1 Sulfurovum sp. | reverse complement strand
GTATCAATATGGGCAAGATCGCCATTTCGTACCACTTGTTTTTTGCCAACATATAGATAAGTGTCCAGGACAGTAAAATATAAGGCAGAAAGAAATATCTGGCTCCTCCACCAAAAATTGGATTGATATACATTGGATTGAACCTGGAAACAGATAATGCAATAGTTGCAAAAAGTAAATAAACCAATATTTGGAAATAGACATCTTTTCTATTTTGTAGAAAATAGGTAAGCATCAAGACAATAAGATATATACCACCAATCCAAAGTATTATTGTGCCCACATCAAATGCACCTAAATAATAAAATGCAAAAAACTTATGAATAATGTTTTGCAGAAATGCAAAATCTGGTTGAATGGGATCTCCAACAACAGTTCTAGAGAAAATAAAACTTAACTGTATAGCAGCAATCACAATAGTAAGTAGCAGGGTAAGTAATTCTTCTTTTTTATTTGCTAGCATAAGCATACGATATATTTGAACAGGTATCATAATTACGATGGTTGGAGACGAGAAACCAGCAAGTACCAATAAAGTGTTTTTCATTATTTGTTTTTCTCCAGGTTTCCAAAGGGCGGCAAGAAAAAGAAAGATCGCACTAAACCATAAAGTAAAAAGAGGCAATCCAAATACTTCTGCATTAGTTGGAATAAGAAAAATGAATATCGCCGCTAAAACAGGGTATTTCAACATTGTAGGTGCATATACAACCATTAATGCAAGTACTATTGTAAAAAGCCATGTTAGATAAGTACTGACTTCAGGGTAATAGATGAATGAGATACTCATTGAGATATCAGTAATTAGCTTTGGGATGAGAACCAGGTACCCTTGTGTAGGTTCATATAAATTGTGCCAACCACTCAGTATAAAGGAACCCATATTAAAGTAGCCATCTTCGTTCCAAATATCTGGATGCAGTAATTGCATTCCTCTTCGTAAAAAAAGAAAGCTAAAAAAAATGAGGGAAAGTATAGTAATATTTTTAAAATTAAATCGAATCATTTATCACCTTATAGCAAGTTATCTTTTATAAGTAATTTTTGAAAGATGAAGAATTATATCAAGTGTTTTTAGTCCTTATAATACAGAATAAAAACACTTCTTTCGTATGCATTCCGAGCATACAGGAAAAGAAAATAAGTAATACTTATTTTTTCAAAGGAGTAACATACATATTGATGTATCTACCCTCTTGACTTGCTCTACTCTCCAGGTTTCCTACATCTTCCAACATAGGCCATACACGGTTAAGTACATCAACACCCCATTCAGGGTTTGCCATTTCACGTCCTCTTAGGAAGACACGCAATTTGACATGTTTACCTTTTTCAAGGAATTCTCTTGCATGTTTTACTTTATAGTTAATGTCATTTTCTGCGATCTTGCAAGAGAATTTTACTTCTTTGACTTCAATCTTTTTCTGGTTTTTACGGGCTTCTTTTTTCTTTTTCTCAAGCTCGTATTTGTGTTTACCGTAGTCCATTACTTTTGCAACAGGAGGTTTTGCATCTGGAGAAACAAGTACGAGATCAAGTCCTTTATCTTCTGCAATTTGAATTGCATCTGCTCTGGAGATGATACCGAATTGTTCGCCATCATCACCCAAAACTCTTAACTCACTTGATCTGATCGCATCATTCATGATGGTATCATCAGCTTTTTTTCTACCTCTGTTGTTTCTGTCGTTATGTCTACTCAAATTTTTCCTTCTTGAAGTTGTTGTGTTAATTCTACCATAAATTCGTCTTGTGTAAGATTATACTGTTCTCTGGTTCTTCTGTTTCTGATCGCTACAGAATTTCCTTTCACTTCTTCATCTCCAACAATGACCACGTACGGTACTCTCTGCTTTTCAGCGGTTCTGATACGTTTATTCAAAGAGTCATTTTTATCATAAACTTCAGAGTCGATACCCTCAAGCATCAATGTTTTCTTAAGCGCTTTTGCATAATCCACATGACTATCGGAGATAGGAACAAAGATGACTTGTGTTGGTGCAAGGAAGAATGGGAACTCTCCGGCATAGTGTTCAATCAAAATAGCAATAAAGCGTTCAAATGACCCTAAAATAGCACGGTGGATCATCACCGGCTGTTTACGTGTATTGTCTTCCGCAACATACTCCACACCAAATCTTTCCGGTAAATTGAAGTCTACCTGTATTGTTCCACACTGCCATTTACGTCCAAGGGCATCAGTGATCTTCACATCAATCTTGGGACCGTAAAATGCTCCGCCACCTTCATCTATGGTAAACGGTAAGTTGTTTTCATTCAGAGCATCTTTAAGCCCCTGTGTTGCCAATTCCCATACATCATCTTCACCAATGGCTTTTTCCGGTTTGGTTGAAATTTCCATCGTGTATTCAAAACCAAAGAGTTTCATGACAGAGTCCACAAACTCTACTACTTCGATGACCTCAGCAGCAATCTGTTCAGGTGCACAGAAGATATGCGCATCATCCTGCGTAAATTCTCTTACACGAAGCAAACCATGAAGTACACCCGATTTTTCATGTCTATGCACTACGCCATACTCATAATACTTCACAGGTAGATCACGGTAAGATTTTTGTGCTTGCTTAAAGATTTGAATATGCCCGAGACAGTTCATCGGTTTGATCCCGTACTCCTGCTCATCGATAGTCGTAAGGTACATGTTCTCACCATAACAGGCATAATGTCCTGAGGTTCTCCACATGTCTGCCTTGAGGATTTCCGGACCACGTACCGGCTCATAGCCTCTTACTCTGTGTGCTTTGTGGAGGATATCTTCAAGTTTTGCTCTGAGCTTTGCCCCCTGTGGCATCCAAAAAGGTAGTCCTGCACCTGACTCTTCATCAAACATAAAGAGATTCATCTCCGCACCGATCTTACGGTGGTCACGTTTCTTTGCCTCTTCAAGCATCGTCATATGTGCTTTAAGTGACTCTTTGTCTGCAAAAGCAATACCATAGATACGTGTCAGCATTTCAGCCTTCTCATCTCCGCCAAGGTAAGCCCCTGCAACACGTGTAAGTTTAAAGTTATGCAAAAATCTTAATGCAGGTACATGAGGCCCGCGACAAAGGTCTTCAAAATCCCCTTGCTTGTAAATAGACAAGGTATCGTCCGTGATACGCTCCATTACTTTTTGTTTCAAGTCATCATTGGCAAATTTTGTTAAAGCTTCTTCTTTGGAAATTTCATACTTCTCGATCTTGTACTTTTTCTTGATAAGTTCTTTCATCTTCTTTTCGATGGTTTTCAGATCATTTTCACCGATCTGCTCATCTATTCTGAAGTCATAGTAAAATCCTTCATCTACCACCGGGCCGACAAAGAACTGTGAATTAGGATAAAGTTCCGTAATGGCCTGTGCCATCAAGTGTGCGGTAGAATGCCTAATGATCTCCAGTGATGCCTCAGAGTTATCGTATTCTATGGGTGTTGCTGTACAGTTCTCTCCTGCACTCTGTGTGTCTAGTATATTCCCCTGGTCATCAATGTAACCGATAAGATTTTCACTCAAATTAAGCCTTTATGTATCGTGACTAACAATGCCACGCGTGTTAAAAATGCCATGATTATAGCTAAATTTTACTTTCTCCCCTGTTTTTTCATTAAAAGGTAACTATATTTTATGTATAATTTCACAAATACGGGAGGGAAATCATTTGCAATTATCATCAATCATAAAACTCATGCGTCCCCACCAATACATCAAAAACCTCTTTGTCTTCCTTCCTCTCTTTTTTGCACTGAAGATCACAGATACAAGTCTGCTTTTCAATGCGGTTATTGCTTTCATAGCTTTTTCTCTTACAGCCTCTGCCATTTACACGCTCAACGACTATCACGACATTGAAGAAGACAGGCAACACCCAAAAAAGAAAGATCGTCCACTGGCATCGGGAGCTATAAACAAATCTCAAGCCATCAGCATCATGTCGGTACTCTTTGTAGCAGGATTTACTCTGATGGCTATCCTCTCTCTTAAAGCAGCAGCTATCCTTTTAGCCTATGTCATTATGAACATAGCTTACAGCTTTTACCTCAAACATGTAGCTATTTTGGATGTTGTGATCATTGCTATTGGCTTTGTTCTTCGTCTCTTTATTGGCTCAGCGGTGACAGATATTCCTCTTTCAATGTGGATCGTAGTCATGACTTTCCTTTTGGCACTCTTTATGGCACTGGCAAAAAGAAGAGATGATGTACTTATCTATCTGGATACAGGCAAAAAAATGCGTAAAGTCATAGATGGGTACAATCTTCAATTTCTCGATACTGCAATGGCGATCATGGCTTCTGTGGTCATTGTTTCTTACACCATTTATACCACATCACCTGAAGTTGTAGCCAGAGTGCATAGTGAATATCTCTATCTGACTTCTCTCTTTGTTATCTTGGGGATCATGAGGTACTTGCAGGTTGCCTTTGTACTCAAAGACAGCGGTTCACCCACAAAGATCGTACTTAAAGACCGATTCATGCAGCTTACCCTTATTGGCTGGGTTCTGTCTTTCGCTTGGATACTTTACTAAATATGTTAGCCATCAAATACAGCATCTTCGCAGTGATCTCTACACTCTTTAACTTACTGTTCCAGTATTTTAGCTTTGGAAGTTATTCAGGATTTGGATCACTCTATGTAGCAATGTTCATCGGCACACTTGCCGGTTTAGTGGTCAAGTATGTTTTAGATAAAAAGTTTATTTTTTACCATGAAGTCAAAGACAAAAAAGACGATGCCAAAAAGTTTGCACTCTATTCACTGATGGGTGTCTTTACTACGATCATCTTTTGGGGAACAGAGATCGTATTTGATACACTATCCACTGATCCCAATGCCAAATACCTTGGTGCAGTGATCGGTCTGAGTATCGGTTATGTCATAAAGTATTTTTTAGATAAAAAATTCGTATTTATTCACAAAGAGGAAGTAACAGTATGAGCCTTATGAGCTGGGGAATGTATCCCAAGATCAAAAACACCGTTTTTAAATTTAACAAAGAAGCAACACTCCAAGAGATCATCAGCACTCATGACGAGTTGATCCCTTACGGCAACGGCAGAAGTTACGGTGACAGTGCTTTAAGTACTAACATCATTAATGTCAGACCTAAAGACTATTTCATTGACTTCGATGAAGAGAGTGGACTACTGCATGTACAAGCAGGGGTGTTACTTTCAGAAATACTGGAATCATATGTCCCAAGAGGCTGGTTCCTAAAAGTAACACCGGGTACCAAGCTTATCACAATAGGCGGAGCCATTGCTTCAGATATACACGGTAAGAACCATCATGTTGAGGGGTGTTTTTCTGAATGTGTTGAAAATTTCAGAATTATGCTTGCAAATGGAAAAGTAGTGACTTGCTACAAAGACCTTGATCCTGAACTTTTTAAAGCAACCTGTGGGGGTATGGGACTCACAGGCATTATTTTGGATGCAAAGATATACTTAAAAAAGATCAACTCTCAATACATCGACCAGACTACTATCAAAACTAAAAATCTCAAAGAGACCTTCGATGCATTTGAGGAGTACAAAGAGAAACCGTACTCTGTAGCATGGATAGACTGTCTTGCCAAAGGTGATAAAATAGGTAAGTGTCTGTTGATGGTTGGGGACTTCAGAGATGATGGAAAACTGGACTACAAAAAGAAAAGCCAACTCTCTATCCCTTTTAACTTTCCAAGTTTTGCTCTTAATAACTGGAGCGTTAGAGCTTTTAACTGGCTCTACTATGGAAAAGCAAAAGAGGGTGTCTCTAAACAGAGAGTTGATATAGATACTTTCTTCTACCCCTTGGATGCCATCGGTCACTGGAATCGTATCTACGGAAAAAAAGGTTTTACACAGTATCAGTTCATCTTGCCTAAAGAGACAAGCTACGAAGGCTTAGAAGAGATATTAACAGCTATCTCAAAATCAGGTAAGGGTTCATTCCTGGCAGTGCTTAAACTCTATGGCAAAGCCAATGATAACTGGCTTTCATTCCCTATAGAGGGATATTCTCTTGCACTGGATTTCAAGATAGAGAAAGGTCTGTTTGATTTACTGGATAAACTAGATGAGATCGTCATCAAACATAAGGGAAGAATTTACCTTACAAAAGATGTGCGTGTCAGCAAAGAGACTTTTGAAAAAGGTTATCCTGACATAGAGACTTTTAGACAATATAGAAAAGAAAATAAGATGGACGAGAAGTTCCAATCAAACCAATCAAAAAGAGTAGGAATATAAAATGAGTTATGTATTAATTATAGGGGCTAAGAGTGACATCGCTAAAGCAACTGCTAGAGAGTATGCAAAGAATGGTTATGACCTTTATTTAGCTGCCAGAAATGTAGATGAACTGGCAGAATTTGCCAAAGATGTCATTACAAGAACACAAAGAGATATTCGTTTAGTTGAACTGAATATATTGGACTATGCAAGTCACCAAGCTTTTTATGATAACTTAGATGAGAAGCCTCTTGGTGTTATTTCTGCTATCGGGTACCTTGGAGAGCAAGAGAAAGCTCAATCAGATTTTGATGAAGCTAAGCAGATCATAGACACCAACTATACAGGTATAGTAAGTCTTTTTAATATTATCGCTGATGACTTTGAAAAGAGAAAAAGTGGCTTTATGGTGGGCATCTCTTCAGTTGCCGGTGATCGTGGTCGTAAGAGTAATTATATCTATGGTTCAGCAAAAGCAGCATTTACTGCGTATCTCTCTGGTCTTAGAAACAGACTTTATGATGCACAGGTGCATGTC
>JAGGRU010000023.1 GCA_021159425.1 Sulfurovum sp. | reverse complement strand
ATGGTATGTATATGGAACCATCTAAAAGAGTGAAACTTTGGTAAACAAAGTTTCTGTAATTTAATACAAAGGAAAAAAATGAAATTAATAACACCACTGCTTTTAGTGAGTTTAGTAGCAAGTACTGCCCTTTATGCAAATCAGCCTAGTTTTGATTGTAATAAAGCAAAAAAAGGTAGTACGGAGGAGATAATCTGTTCTTCAGATACTTTAATGGATTTAGATAGAGAACTCTCATCTGTCTATAAGGAAGCTAAGAAATTTGCAAAAAAATCTGACCAAATTAAAGCGATGCAAAGAGGATGGATAAAAGGACGGGATGAGTGTTGGAAAGCAGACGATAGAAAAGAGTGTATTATTAAAGAGTATAAATACCAAATAAAATATCTTGAAGAGAAGTATCTTTCATCGGATAGCACAAGTGAAAATGCATCAATAGTGCAAGATATTGTTGGGGCTAGAGGTCGTGATGGTGAGGGTATTCTTAAAAAAAGAGGATTTGTATGGAAGAGAACACAAAAGATTAATTCCAGCTCTTATACATTTTACAAACATGAAAAAAGTAGTCAGTGCATAAGGGTTCAAACTAAAGATGGTCGTTATGCTTCTATTGTTGATGCTCCTGCATCTGACTGCAACAAATAATAATTAAGGAAAAAAAATGAAACTAACAAAATTGAAGAGCGTAGCTCTAGTACTAACAGTTATGGTAACATCAGCAACAGCAACAGAGTATTATAAAATTGATGCACAAGATGGATGTGCAATGAGTATTATAGGAAGTGGCTATAAAAAAATGAAAGACTTAAAAACTGTAGATAAAGGTCATGGTAAGTTTAGAGTAACAGGAAGTGTTAAATCTCCAGATGATGGAATAAGACGCAACTTTGTCTGTAACTATAGATACAATAAGGTTGCCAACTGGAGTATGTTAGAGCCGGGAAAAACCACTCATAATAGACCTGCAAGTCATTCTAATGGTCATTCTGATCAGGATAAAAATGTTGCTATAGGTGCAGGTATTCTTGCAATTGCTGCAATCGCTGCTGCAGCTAACAATGATAAAAGTAAAGCTCATGCAGCTGGTGGAAATCCTTTTGATGATAGACGTTATCTTAAAAGAGAATGTAGACATAATATTAAGCATCATATTGAAATGGCAAAAAAAGTTAAGTTGACCTCTGCACATTTACAAAACAGAAGACTATCTGGTGAAGGCTATGTTACTTTTGATGATGGATATGAAAGATCATTGACTTACTCATGTGATTTTGACAGAAGAGGAAGAATTCATGATGGTAACTACCGTTTTAGAAAAAGATAACGGAGACGGGACTTCAGTCTCGTTTTATGGAGGACATGAAGCACCCAATGGCATTCTTCCCTGTGATCCTAAGAAGAGACGTTACCATATGTCAGCAAGGGTATGCCTTACACTTGGGAAATACCAGAGCACTCTCTCACGGACAGTTTTTAAAACAAGAACTGAAAGCATTCAAGAGAGATATAAAAGCGTATGACATATCACATTAATAAAAGAGCTATAGGGAAAATTTTAATTTCAGTTTCGTTATTTTTGTGGTTGACTGATGGGTTAACACACATTATCTCTACTACGTTAGGTAAAATTATTTATGGAGAGCACTATACATATACGGTATATGCTCTAAAAGGTGATAGATTTTGTAAATTCAATATAGATATGTATCTTGCGTACTCTCTTTTTACGGTTTTTCTTTTTGGGGTGTTGCTTTATTATTCATCTCTAAAAAAGACGGTACCAATAGAAGAAAATATCGAAGACACTAATACAAACAATTAAATTAAGGAATACAATGACAAAATTAACACTACTACCATTACTGTCGACACTCATTCTCTCGCAGGCAAATGCAGACTTCTTAAACGAGTCAGAAAATGCATATGTTAAAGCAGCTAATTCACTACTCTTCTTTACCTCTGAAGATATTATCAGCTCAGGAAGCTATGAATTTTCCAATGAAGATGAAACACTTGATACATACTTCTTCCCTTTGACCTATCATTTTGACTCTGATTCGGACTTTTACAATTTTTATGTTAACGGAAGCGTTGGGTATAGTAAATATAAACAAAAAAATATAGATTTGAGAAATATCAATAGTATGGATGAGATACAGATCAGAACCTATGCCTTGAAGTTGGGTGGGGGTGTTCGTATGAATATTTTGGAAGATACAGATATGATGATTGGGGCATCTTACATTTACTCTAAAGTAAATGGTGATTATAGAACGCCCCAGCCTTTAAGCTCATCAGATCCGGTAGACAGAGCTGTTGATTATGTATTTAACGGTGATAATAACTTCAATACGTATGAATTTGTTACTGCTCTAGGATATCATCCGACGATCAATGAATATGAACCTTATATTAGAGGGGATATTAGATATTTTAATACAAAGATAGATGATGTGTATACTACTATTACAGATACTACTGCTACTATAAGCAAACTAAAAGTCGGTGTGATCACACCGGAGGTTACTGCTATTGCCGGCTTACCTCTTAAGCTTGAATTCTATGCTTCAGAAGTTTTTGTTGGTGGAGATATGGATGATGCAATGGAATTAGATAACTTTTTTGTAGCAGGTACTACTTTCCATTTGGGAACCACTACATTGAATAATTGGGTAAGTGAAGTGTCATTTGATGTTAATATTGTCAGAGGTGATAACCTTGATGGATTTAACTGGGGATTCGGGTTTAGTTTCTAAATAGAGAATGATTAGAAGCAATCTTTAATTCAGGTAGGGCTGTAGAGAACTCTTTTTAAAATAAAATATGACAATATGACATATTTTTGCATTTACAGCAAAACTATTGCTATACTTTACTTAATATTAATTTGGTCGGTAAACCGACCCTGCGAAGGATGAAGATGATAGTAGGAATAGAAGGTACAGTAGAACGTAAAGATCCGACGTTTGTGCATTTAAATGTCAATGGTATTATTTATGAAGTGCAAGTTTCTATTAACACTTCAAACAGCATTCAAGATGCAAAAGTAAAACTCTTTGTCACACAGGTCATCCGTGAAGATGCAAACCTTCTTTTCGGATTTATGGATACCAATGAAAAAAAGATGTTTGATACTGTTCTGAAAATAAACGGTGTCGGTCCAAAAGTAGGGCTTGCTATCTGTTCTACATTTACCCCGGGTACTTTTGCCAAAGTAGTCGCTTCCAAAGACGTAAGTATGCTCAAGCGTGTACCAGGCATTGGTCCTAAGGCTGCAAGCCGTATTTTGGTAGAGTTGGCTGACTTCATTGTAGATGGAAATACAGAGAGTGAAAATGGTGCTGCTCTTGGTGAAGCAGTAATGGCTCTGGAGAGTTTAGGTTTCAAAAAAGATGTTATTCAAAAGGCACTCTCAGGATGTTCCGGAGACACAAGTACCCTGGTAAAAGAAGGGTTGAAGAAGTTACAAAGACTGTAACTATCTAATGATTCAAAAGTTTGAGTCTCTCTTTATTCTGCTTAATCCCTTTTAAATATCAACTCTTTTACCTCTTTTCCTATGGCTTGGGCAACAACTGTGCATTTTACGACAAAAAGAAAATAGACAGGTCGTTTATCTGCCAGATAAAGACTTTCAAAATTCCCCATCCCTTTTGCCAATACAATATCGGCACGATCGAAAATGGCTTTTGATTCTGCATTGATCTCATTAAGGTCATATCCTGGAGTTGCAACACCTGTATCTATGAGTTGTGCACAGTCTTTGAGTATCTGAGCCTCTTTGAGTGTAACATCGTTGATGATAGGTTTGCCTCTGACAAAGTAATAGATCTCTATGTCATAGTTCTTCTTAATGGTCTCTATCAGCACTTTGTCAAAGATATGCTCACCGACATTATCACCGATGATCACCAACTCTTTAGCCTCTTTGAGTTCTTTTTCAAATGTAGGAAAATCATCAATACCAAAGGCTTGATGAAAGTGGTTTTGGATCATTTCATTCAGATCAAACTGGTTTTGTGCACCAAAATCGATTACATTGCCGATGACAGCCAGTTTAAGTGCATCAGGAATGGTTTTAATAAAGGAGGTATCTACTTTTAATGCCTCTTG
Organism: Sulfurovum sp.; assembly: GCA_021159425.1. Taxonomy (GTDB): domain Bacteria; phylum Campylobacterota; class Campylobacteria; order Campylobacterales; family Sulfurovaceae; genus Sulfurovum. The sequence goes on along the minus strand of JAGGRU010000023.1, from coordinate 2,641 downwards.
CGTCGAATACTCTTTTGCTCGTGCAACAGGGTCTTCTTCACCGCTAATGTCTGAGATTGCCTGGTATATCTCTTTAGCAATCTGCGGAGGCGTATAGCTCATATCATGATCGATCAGGATTTGTGCAGTACTGTCAAATACTTTTTTACTTGTTTCATCATCCAATTCCAAGAGTTTGGTGACTTTCAGGGATTGGTTAAATAAACAAGCTATGCAGTCAGGTTTAATATTCATTTTATACTTTCCTTTTTGATGATTCTAGCTTTGCCAGCTGTTTATCGTGTAAACGGCTCAAAAGTATGAGTGCAACAACAGCACCTATCAGTGCATACATCATGTCTGACTGAGTATCCCAGACATACCCCTGTGTTCCAAGAAATGCTTCAGCATCTTCTCCTGTTCCTAACGCTACCCACCATTCTATGAGTTCATAAAAGGCAGAAAATGCCAAAACAATACTTAAAATGATGTAATTTAACCATATTTTAGAGCCTTGCACGATATGTTTGCGTAATAAAATCTCTCTCGCAAGTATCGCAGGAATGAAACCTTGTGCCAAATGTCCAATTTTATCATAGTTATTCCTACTCTGATCCAATGCTTCTTTGATCCAGTCAAAGAGAGGGACCTCTGCATAAGTATAATGTCCACCTACCATCAGTATGATCATATGTATCAATATTAAAGTATAGAGCAGGGGAGTTAACGGGAATTTTTTATACGTCAGAACGATCAGCATGAATCCTATGAGTGCAGGGATAACTTCCAGAAACCATGTAAACTGATCTTTAGGATTGATCGCTGACCAGATAAGTGCTGCAATAAAGATACTTAACCAAACAAATTTCATATTATTTCACCGCCGTCATTAAAAATACAGTAAAAGTACAATGCGGTTTGTCAATAGTACTGGCGTGATCAAATTTAATATCTTTAAATCCAACTTCTCTTGCTAGCTTTTCAAGTGCATTCCTGTCAAAACCATGATGATGTACTCCTGTATTATCACTATGGAAACTTCCATCTTCACTATCTAAATCTGCGATAGCAATAAATCCATTATCATTAAGCATCCCATAAAGTTTAGAAAACAGTGCTTTTGTCTCTTCCACATGATGGATGGTCATAGATGAAATAATACCGTCAAATTTTCTATTTATCTCTTCTTCAGAAATATCTGCTTCAATCACTTCTGTCTGAGAATCAAATTCTAAAGCTTTGGATTTAAACTCTTCCAGCATAGAAGGGGAGTTATCTACTGCAATTATTTTGCTAACATGAGGTGCTATAAAATAACTTAGCAATCCGGTTCCGGCTCCCAGATCCATAATTTCCATACTGTCATTAAAGTTTATATTTTTTACTATTAAATCTGCAATACTTTTTGCATTTTTTACTCTCATGGAACTCATATCCCAAGATTTTGACTTATGTTTAAAGTGATCTACTCTATTTTCATTCATTTATATTCCTTAATATTAATTATTCTCTTATTTTGATATTTTTTAGCATTATATTAAAACAGGCTTGTTTGTTGCCTCTCAACTTTTATATTATCCCAAAACAATTCTACATGTTTTTCAAAGAGAGAAACAATAGAAGAGGTTGATTTTTTATCTAATTTCAGCAAAGAAACCTGCATCTGATAGAAAAACAGGGGAGAAAAGAACTCATTTGCCAGAAGCAGAGGGTCTGAAGACTTTATCATATCATCCTGCATCATCGCAAAAAAGAGTCCTGAGAGCTTTTTAACGTTCTCCTGGTAGAAATGTTCATTATATATCTCCCTAATACGCTCATTTTTAAAGATCTCCTGCATCAACAGCTTGAAAAGTGCCTCATTTTGCCCGTCAAAGCTCAAAAGCTTGAATGTGGTGGCAATACTCATTAAAAGTGATTTTCCCTGCTTATGAAGCTCCTGAGTGTCTTTATCATCAAACAGTGTGACTATGGCAGAGGAGGTTAGATCACGTATAAGTGTCTCAAGTATCTCATCTTTGTTTTTAAAGTGGTTATAGAGGGCACTCTGCTTGATCCCTATAGAACCTGCTATATCTCTTACTGTTGTTGCTTTATATCCTTTAACAGAAAAGAGTTTAAGTGCATGTTTAAGTATTTTCTCTTTGGTTTTGCTTCCCTTGGATAGGGGAGAAGTAACGCTCTGCTCGCTCATAGTAGCTCCTTTACTGACATTATAGTGAACAAGTGTTCTTTTGTCAAGGGCAGGGAAACAGAACTAAAGAACATTTGTTCTTTTTTAAAAGAATGAAATCCTGCACAAGTGAACAAGTGTTCTTTAATTTATGTTTCAATTCTTACTTTTATGAACATTTGTTCTTTATATCCTCCCTGATCAGCCATTTTAGGGCTTTGCTATACATCATAAAATTTATTATAATTATTAACCTGGAGTAGATCAGAAAAAAAGACCATTTTAATATATTTTAAAATATTAATTATTAGCATATTTTAATAGTTGTAAATATCAATATGTTCTCTGAGGGGCAACTCCATTAAGTTAAAAGAATATCTTTTCTTGGAGATGAGACTTCAGTCTCATTTATGGGATTGAAGTCCCATCCCCAATAGCATAAAAAAATTTCTTGGCTCTGTTCATGACTTAAAAATATTAAAACTTTTT
>JAGGRU010000285.1 GCA_021159425.1 Sulfurovum sp. | reverse complement strand
TTTCTAATTTTCATGTTATTATATGAATAAATATCAAATTAGAGGAAACGCTATTATTATGATCAAAAATATATTATTAACAACATTTTTACTTACAGGTGTCATGAGTGCACAGAGCAATGTTGGAGTAGATATCAACACTGAAGATGTAGAGGTATTCGCTAGTTACAACTTAAATTCAGACATTGCTTACACAGGGGGGACAAATTTTCTTGTAGATGCATCCTATCTCTACAGTAGTGAAGAGGAATCTAACCTGTTCTCTGTCGGTGTAAGCGCAGAAAGTTCTCTGGAGGCTGCACAGGGACTTACATTTGGTTTTGGTACTAAATTTGTTTTTGCCGAAGATTTCATGGCTTTACCCCTACTGGGAAGAGTAGCTTTCATACTCCCTTTTGACAGTGACATCCCTACTACATCAGTCAAAGGAATGTTTGCTTATGCTCCCTCAGTACTCACATTTTCAGATGGAGAGAATTACCTGGAGTATAGACTTGAGGCAGATATGGAAGTCATATCAAACATACATGTATTTACCGGGTATAGAAATATCGATACCAATTATGAGTTTGTAGATTATACTTTGAACGATAGCTTTTATGCCGGAATGAAATTGAGTTTTTAAGTATGAAGATTCTTGTTACCGGCGGCGCCGGGTATATTGGTTCCCATACAGTGATCCTACTCATTGAAGCCGGGTATGAAATTGTTATTTTTGATAATTTTTGTAATGCTTCAAAAGAAGCCATAAAAAGAGTTGAAAAAATTGTAGATAAAAAGATCGTAACTCTTGAAGGTGATGTCAGAAGCAGAAACGATCTGCATAAAGTATTTAACGCGCATAAAATAGATGCAGTGATCCATTTTGCCGGTCTCAAAGCTGTGGGTGAATCTGTAGAACAGCCTCTGAAATATTATGACAATAATGTAAACGGTACAGCAGTCCTGTGTGAAGTAATGGCAGAACATGGCTGCAAGTCCATCGTCTTTTCTTCTTCTGCTACTGTGTATGGTGACCCGCACACAACACCCATTGATGAAAATTTTCCACTCTCTGCAACCAATCCTTATGGACGATCCAAACTTTTTGTTGAAGAAATACTCAGAGATCTATATGTTTCAGACAAGAATTGGAAGATCGTACTGCTTCGATACTTCAATCCGGTAGGAGCACATGAATCAGGTACCATTGGAGAAGATCCGAACGGTATACCAAATAACCTCATGCCGTTCATAGCCCAAACAGCTGTCGGAAAAAGAGAATATCTCAGTATTTTTGGTGACGACTACAATACACATGACGGAACCGGTGTCAGAGATTACATTCATGTAATGGACTTGGCAGACGGTCATGTCAAAGCCATAGACAGGATCAAAGATTTTACAGAAGTAATGACCATTAATTTAGGTACGGGAAAAGGTTACTCTGTACTAGATATGGTAAAAGCTTTTGAAAAAGCCTCCGGGAAAACAGTACCTTACAAAATTGCTCCAAGAAGAGCCGGAGATATTGCCAAATGTTTTGCAAATCCCTCTTATGCTAAAAAGATCTTAGGCTGGGAAGCAAAAAAAGGCATAGAAGAGATGTGTGAAGACTCTTGGAGATGGCAATCAAACAACCCGCAGGGGTATTCACATAATTCTTAGAGATCCCCTTCAATGCCATTAAGCTAAGGATTAGTTTATCATTTTTTATTTGCTTGGATCCTGTAGGTTTGGTCCTACCAAACGTCAAATCCAAATGTGGATGGTTGGCAATTTTACATTTTTATTATCATTCAAATTTTATTAAAACGTTTGGCATGGCCAAACCTACGAAAAAAAGCTTAGCTTAATGGCATTAGAGCTTCCCTTAGCACTCTTCTGCTATAATTACACCTAAACATCATAAGGCAATAAACATGTCAATCAAATCATCCATTTTCAGAGAATACGATATCCGTGGTATTTACAAAAAAGAGTTAAATGAACAATCCGTCAAACTCATAGGATATTACCTGGGGCAAAAAATAGGAGGAGACAAAGTGGTCTCCATTGGTTACGATGCACGTTCACACTCCCCTATTTTAAGAGACTATCTCACTTCAGGACTCAACGCAGCGGGATGTACAGTCTTAGACATGGGCATGGTCGCCACACCCGTAAACTACTTTTCAAACTACCAGTCCATCAAATCTCTCATCATCAATCCTCAATCCTCAATCCTCAATCCTGATGCATCCCCAGATGCTTCAGTAATGATTACCGGTTCACACAATCCTTCTGAATACAACGGTTTTAAAATGACTGTAGACAAAAGTCCATTTTTCGGATCTGATATTTATGCTCTGGGTGATGAGATCATTGCAAATCAGGACAGAGTCATTCCCGACAATACAAAGAAGTTAGACATTGATGTGAAAACACCTTATATCAACTATATGGTAGAGCAATTTTCCCACCTAAAGAACTTCCCTAAAAAAATAGTCATCGATGCAGGTAATGGTGTTGCAGATACTGTCATTACAGATATTTTTGACGCACTGAACTTCAACTACACAGGTCTTTATCTTGAACCGGACGGTACTTTTCCTAACCACCACCCTGACCCTTCTGTCGAAAAAAACCTTGTGGATGTGAAAGCTGCTTTGGAAAAAGAGGGAGACATTGCTTTTGCCTATGATGGAGATGCCGACCGTATTGCAGTACTCACGCATAAACACAACATCAAAGGTGACCAAATGGCGCTGCTTTATACCATGAAGATGGAAAACCCTACAGTCATCGGTGAAGTGAAATGTTCACAGGTGATGTACGATGAACTCGCACGTCGCGGTGCGAAAGCCATCATGTATAAAACCGGTCATTCTAACTTAAAAGTCAAAATGAAAGAGACGGGTGCAGACCTTGCCTGTGAAGTAAGCGGACATATCTTCTTCAAACATCGCTACTTTGGCTACGATGATGCCATTTATGCCACACTGAGAATGCTGGAGCTTATCCATGATGGCATAGACCTTGATGCTGAGCTCGATGCCCTTCCCCGGGTTTTCTCCACTGAAGAGTTGAAAGTAGAAACAACTGAAGAAGAGAAATTCCTCATTATAGACAAGGTAAAAGAGTTACTGAAAAATCCCTCCTCTGATTTCCCTGCTATAGTCGATATCATCGATATAGACGGTGTACGCATCAACTTTGAAAAGGGATGGGGACTGGTAAGAGCAAGCAACACAACGCCTGTACTCGTTACACGATTTGAATCAACAGATGAAGCACTGGCAAAAGAGTATGAGTTAAAAGTCAACGCTCTGATTCAAAAGGCAAAAAGTTTACTCTGAAAAAGAAACCAAGCAAACAACCTTAAGATGCCGAGAGTTCTTTTTGTAAAAGCATTTTTATATAAGACTGATAGGGAACATCTAAAGCATTAGTAGGATATTCATTGTTAGAATGTTTTAAGTCTTCCAACAAGAGAAGTGTAGTCCTTATTGTATAATGATTTTTTATTGTGTGGCATGATTATCACTTTATTTTACTTTAAGAGACCACTGCACAACAAGCATATTCACAGCTTTTTGAGGTTTTTCATAGGCAAGGCAAACTTTTGCAGGACTATCTGGATAATCCAAAAAAGTTTAACGAAGCATATGGGAAACCTCATAAAGCCCGTAGGGAAGCCTATTGTTGGGCAATCTTTCCTTAGAAAAATTCTTGAATTACCTACGGGTAGTCCTTCAGATTTTTCTAAGCAAATCTCACCCAACACTAGACTTCTGTGAAAATGCTTGTTGTGCAGTGGTCTCTTTAAGGTTACTTGTTTATTTTGTTTTTCTTATGTATTTTTATTATTTGCAACTATAATGGATACTTGGATGTAAACCTTATACCCAATTGTCAACCTCCAAACCATTCACTCTCTTAAACTCTTTACTGTTGTTCGTAACAAGTACCATATTTAAAGCCTTTGCATGTGCTGCAATTTGCATGTCCATACCACCGATCACTTGACCTTTTCTTTCCAAGTCTGATCTTATTCTTCCATACTCTATAGAAGCTCCATAATCATAATTAACAATATCAAATGGCATCAGAAAATTCTCAATGGCTCTAAGGTTTTTTTCAATATATTCACTTTTATATACTCCGTACATTAATTCCGATACGGTAATACTAGAGATACATAACTCACCGATCTCAAACTCTTTAAATCTTTTTTTTACACTTTCAGGTCTGTTTTTAATAATATAAATACATATATTTGTATCCAACATCATTTTTTTCAAAACATATCCTCTCTATTTTGTATAGGTTGAATTCTATCTTGCATAAAGTCATCAGAAAAATCATTGAGATTATCATACATAGTATCCCATACATTCTTATTTGATTTTGGGATCAGTATTACCATTCCATTTACTTTTTTTATAAATACTTCTTTAAGATTGTCAAATCTAAATTCTTTTGGCAATCGAACAGCTTGACTTTGACCATTCTGAAATAATTTTGCAGTTGAGATCATGATATTGCTCCTTTGTGAATATATATTTTATAGTATATACTATTTTAAAAAATAAGTCAAACAAACCGTCCACTAATAACCATTTTGCTATAATCTTTACTAAACAATTTCGTAGCCAATAACACGTAGCTCTTAATACTTTTAAATCCCAAAGGATTCTTCTTGATCAAAAAATGTCTTTTCCCGGCAGCAGGCTATGGTACTCGCTTTTTACCTGCAACCAAAGCAACCCCAAAAGAGATGCTTCCCGTTCTTACTAAACCCCTCATCCAATATGGTGTCGAAGAGGCTGTTGAAGCAGGTATTACCACTATGGCAATCGTTACGGGTAGAGGTAAGCGTGCCATAGAAGACCATTTTGACAGATCTTATGAGTTGGAACACCAGATCAAGGGCAGCAGCAAAGAAGCATTGATGGATGAGATCCGTTCTATCATTGCAGCCTGCACTTTCTCTTACACCAGACAGATAGCAATGAAAGGTTTGGGTCATGCCATCCTTACAGGTGAAACCCTCATAGGAGATGAACCTTTTGCAGTCGTTCTGGCAGATGATCTTTGTACGAACAATGGGGGCAGTGTTCTTCATCAAATGATCGAGGTTTACGAAAAATACCAATGTTCCATTGTAGCCATCGAAGAAGTCCCCATGGAAGAGACCCATAAATACGGTATCATAGCAGGAGACCTGGTAGATGGTACTGACAATATTTACAGAGTAAGCAATATGGTAGAAAAGCCGGCTCCCGAAGATGCACCAACAAACATGGCGATCATCGGTCGTTATATTCTAACACCTGATATTTTCGATATTCTAAGAGAAACAAAACCCGGAAAAGGCGGAGAGATCCAAATAACGGATGCCCTGCTTGAGCAAGCCAAACAGGGTAAAGTCATTGCCTATAAATTTGAAGGCAAGCGTTTTGACTGTGGTTCCATTGACGGGTTCGTTGAGGCTACTAACCATTTTTACAGTAAAATATAATATTAAAAGGTAAGATTTGAAAATAGCAATAGCAGGAACAGGATATGTAGGTATATCCAATGGGTTACTTTTAGCTCAGCACAATGAAGTTATAGCATTAGACATCATTCCGGAAAAGGTAGATATGCTCAATCGTGGGGAATCTCCTCTCGAAGATAAAGAGATTCAAGAATATCTAACAATGTATAAAAATAATTCAAAATTAAACATTCGCCCTGAAAGAAGTGCCCTTGGGGTGCAACATTCAACATTGAGTGAAAGCGGTAGCTTTAAGGCTACACTTGACAAAGTGGAGGCTTACACTTCTGCTGACTACATCATTATTTCAACGCCTACAGACTATGACCCGGAAACAAACTACTTCAATACTAAACTTGTAGAGATTGTCATAAAAGATGTATTGGAAATAAACCCGGACGCTACAATGATCATAAAATCAACCGTTCCGGTAGGGTATACAAAATCAGTAAATAAGAAATTCAATACGACAAATATTCTATTCTCTCCGGAGTTTTTAAGAGAAGGTTCTGCACTCTATGACAACCTCTACCCGTCCAGGATCATTGTAGGTGAAAAATCAGAGAGAGCCCGGACATTTGCAAATCTCCTGGCAGAGGGTGCGATGAAAGAAAATATAGATATTTTATTGACAGACTCCACCGAAGCAGAAGCGGTAAAACTATTTTCAAATACTTACCTTGCCATGAGGGTGTCTTATTTTAATGAACTTGACTCTTATGCCGAGTCTCATAACTTAAGTACCAAAGATATTATTCAAGGTGTAGGGCTTGATCCCCGTATTGGAAATCATTACAATAACCCTTCCTTTGGCTATGGTGGCTACTGTTTGCCAAAAGACACGAAACAACTCAGAGCAAATTACAAAGATGTGCCAAGTGATATCATAGGTGCTATAGTAGATTCCAACTCTACAAGAAAAGATTTCATTGCAAACAGTATTATTGCCAAAGATCCAAAAGTGGTTGGGATCTACAGACTTGTAATGAAAAGCGGCAGTGACAACTTCAGAGCTTCTGCCATACAGGGAATCATGAAACGCATAAAAGCCAAAGGGATTGAAGTAGTCATTTATGAACCGGTATTTAAAGAAGATGAGTTCTTTCACTCAAAGGTCATTAAAGACTTGGATGAGTTTAAGAAAATATCTGATGTGATAGTCGCCAATCGACTGTCTGACAGTATTATGGATATCAAAGATAAAGTGTATACCAGAGACATCTTCCATAGTGACAGTTAAGATAATGACTTGAAAAAAGCCCTATTCCTTGACCGTGAC
>JAGGRU010000229.1 GCA_021159425.1 Sulfurovum sp. | reverse complement strand
AGATAATTCAGAACTATACACTAAGATTACAAAAATCGTATATTTCCATATAATATGTTTGAGTATAACAAATATTTGATATACTTTAACTAACAGAATACTAAAATTTAAAGGAGTGAAGTATGCGTATACTACTAATCATAGCAATTGGACTTTCTGCACTTATGGGCGAAATAACAATAGTACAAGACCCTCGAACAAACCTTATGTGGGAAGATACACCACATGTCAGAGAAGCAAAGATCAGACAGCCAAGATCTGTAATTTACTGTAAAGAACTGACAGTAGGAGGGTTTGAAGATTGGCGGCTGCCAACTATTCATGAGCTGCTGACGATCATTGACTATGCACGTATCTCACCTGCGATCCTTAGAGAGTTCTCCTATACAGAAAATGAATCATTTTACTGGACCAAAACACATGTTGCCGATGAGGATGATGCATTTTGGGGTGTGAACTTCAAAAGAGGTTACAGTTCCAAAGCTTCAGAATATTATGATCGTTATGTACGTTGTGTAAGAGATGCCAAGTAAAATAGAATTTCTCTTTAAGGAGATCAGAAATGTTTAATCTACTTCAGAAGATCGGTAAGGCTTTGATGACCCCGATTGCTGTCCTGCCTGTTGCCGCTTTACTTCTTCGTTTAGGTTTTGGAGATATTTTTGATGGGCAAATAGCCCTTATCATGAAAAGTGCCGGTGAAGCCGTATTTTCAAATCTTGATCTTCTTTTTGGTATAGGTATTGCGTATGGACTAGCTAAAAATAATGACGGTGCCGCAGCACTCTCCGGGGCTATTGGTGTGCTTATTGCCAAAGCTGTTTACCTTAGTATTGACAAAGATGTCAATATGGGTGTTTTTGTTGGTATCATTATCGGTGTACTTGCAGGAACGCTTTACAACCGCTTCCATAACATTAAACTTCCTGAATTTTTAGGCTTCTTTGGAGGTAAACGATTTGTACCGATCATTACTGCTGTCTCTGCCATTGGCGTAGGGGTCTTAGCCGGATATTTCTGGCATTATGCACAAGGTGGCATTGATGCATTTTCAAATATGATCATAGGGCTGAACGAGGTAGGTACTTTCATTTACGGTACACTGAACCGTCTGCTGATCCCGCTTGGTTTGCACCATATACTGAACTCTGTATTCTGGTTCCAGCTTGGTGAATATACCACTATGAAAGATGGTGTCGAAGTTGTAGCCAATGGTGATCTGCATCGTTTCTTTGCGGGAGATCCAACGGCAGGCGTATATATGTCCGGTTTCTACCTTGTAATGATGTTCGGGTTGCCTGCTATGACTTATGCTATCTACCTCAATACGCCTAAAGAGTATCGTAAAAAAGCCGGTGCCATTTTAGCAGGTGTTGCATTTACTTCATTCCTGACCGGTATTACAGAACCCTTGGAATTTCTATTTCTATTCGTTGCACCACCACTTTTTATTCTGCATGCCTTGCTTACAGGATTAGCCATGGCAGTAGCACAAATGTTCAATATTCATGCCGGATTTGGCTTCTCTGCAGGGTTCATAGATTATGTCATCAATTATAAACTCTCTACCAATGCCCTGCTTATCTTACCGCTAGGTGCTGTGTTTGCAGCTCTTTATTTTGTACTCTCTTATTATTTGATCAAAATACTGAAACTTAAAATTCTGGAAATAGAATTAAAAGACGATACAGTAGAGAATCAAACTTCAAACACAGCGTTGGAATTCATAAAAGCACTTGGGGGGAAAGAGAATATTGTCTCTACTGATGCCTGTATCACCAGACTTCGTATGTCTGTCAATGACAGTTCTAAACTTTTAGATGAATCTTTTATGGCTTTGGGTGCAAAAGGTGTGATACGTCCCGATAAGAACTCTATTCAAATTGTTTTGGGAACACGTGCTGAGAGTGTCGCTGAAGAGATCAAAGAAGCGTTGAAGTAATTATAAATTTCAGGTGGTCGGTAAACCGACCCTACGAATAAACATAAAATTTGTAGGGTCGATTTATCGACCATTTGGATGATCGTTATTTTTTCTTCTTCGGAGATTTTAACACAACAAAAAATATACCCAAAATCACTGCATATACAACATAATAATAGACATTGTCACTTTGTAGCATTAGTTCACCTCCATAATAGGATCACCAGATTTCACAACATTGTCATTTTTATCTATTGCATCAAATTTACTCTCATCTGTTAGCAAAATAGGCGTAACAATATCTTTCGCATTTGCTTTAACATAGTTAAGATCTACTTTGATGATGGGGGTACCTGCTGTAACTTCATCACCCTCTTGAGCAAGACGCTCAAAACCTTCACCCTTAAGCGCTACCGTCTCAAGACCAATGTGCACCAATACTTCCAGATCTTGTTTACTTTTAATACTAAACGCATGGTTGGTAGAAAAGATCTTTGTAATGACCCCATCTATGGGTGCTGTAAAAGTATCACCTATAGGCATAATGGCTATGCCGTCACCAGCCATTTTTGAAGAAAAAACTTCATCATCTACCTCTTCAATTGGTATTAACATACCATCAACGGGGGCTTTTATCACTCTAGGTTTTCGTTTTAAAAATCCAAACATTTATTATCCTCTTTTATATTTTTCTTCACCTGCAACCAAGGTTGATATGATACTAAAATCTTCATCAAATATCACTATATCTGCATCGTAACCTTCTTTGAGTTGACCTTTTTTAACACCTAAGATTTGGGCAGGTATTTTTGTGACTGCATTTATTGCTTCGATTCTTGTCATAGATGTATGTTTTGTCATATTCTCTAAAGCTTCATTTAGTTTCAAAACCGACCCTGCCAAAGTGCCATCTTTTAAAGTAGCTTTACCATCACTCACAGTTACCGTTTGTCCACCCAGATCATAAGATCCGCATTTCATACACCCCGCACGCATTGCATCAGTAATAAGTATGAGTTTCTCTTTTTTCATTTTATATGTCAGTTCTAAAGTCGAAGGATGTGTATGGATCAGATCGGCAATAATGTCACATGTTACATCAGAATCAAAGACAGCACCAACAATACCCGGTGTTCGATGATGATAGCTGTTCATTGCATTAAAAAGATGTGTCGCATGGGAAACACCCCAGGAAAAGCTCTCTTTGCTTTTTTCATAAGAGCTATCAGAGTGTCCAATACTTAAAATGATATGGGGATGCTTTTTTTTCAATTTCTTTACAAAATCTTCTGCCCCATCTACTTCAGGGGCGATGGTGATCATTTTTATCTCATGAAGATAGTTCTGTATGAGTTCGATATTTGGTTTTTGTACATACTTTTTGTCTTGTGCCCCATGTTTGGAAGCATTAATAAAAGGCCCTTCAAGATGGATACCCAGTATTTCTGCCCCTGAAACATTTTCTTTATGATCTTGAATGTTTTGTAAAGCATTGTCAATATCTTCTATTGACATTGTCATAGTTGTTGCCAAAAAAGAAGTTGTCCCTGTTTGAAGAAGAGTAGAAGAGATGGTTTCTAAGGCTTCAGGCGTGGCATCCATTGCATCAGCACCACCTGAACCATGGATATGAAGGTCAATAAACCCTGCACTTACATAGTTTCCTTTAGCGTCTATGACTTCCAGATCATTGATGTGCATATTATCTGATATGCTGACAATACTTTTATCAAACAGAAGCGTTTTGCCTTCAGCTATCTCATCATTTATAATAAGTTTAGCATTAATGATAGCTTTGATCGTATTTCCTTCGTAGGGTCGGTTTACCGACCATTATATTGTTGGCTTTGGTCGGTAAACCGACCCTACACATCTTTCAGTTTCTCTTTCAATACACGTTTAAGTACTTTTCCTGTTGCATTTTTAGGAAGCTCATCTATGATATGGATCTGTTTAGGTATTTTAAAGTTTGCAAGATGTTCTCTCATATATTTCTTCAAATCTGATTCATCAAAATCTTCATGATCCTCTTCAAGCTCAATATAGATAATGGGTATCTCTCCACTTTTCTCATCAAATATACCTATGACAGCAGAAGCTTTTATACCGGAAAAGCCGTCCACCACTTCTTCTATTTCACGAGGATAAATATTGATACCTTTAGAAATAATAAGATCTTTTTTTCTGTCTACAATAAATATAAAACCTTCATCATCCATATATCCCATATCACCCGTAAGCAACCAACCATTCACGATGGTCTCTCCTGTTGCTTCTTCACGCTTGTAATAACCCAACATGACATTATCACCTTTGACAATAATATCACCAATACCGCCTCTTGGCAGTTCTTCCATATCTTTATCTACGATCTTTATTTCATAGTCGTACATTGCAGTTCCTACTGAACCTGCTTTTTGTTTCTTTAAAGTATTTACAGAGACTACAGGACTGGCTTCACTTAAACCATAGCCTTCAAGAAGTTTTGCCCTCTTGAATTTTTTTGCCATTGCATCCAGTGTTTTTGGCTGCAGAGCTGCTGCACCGGAAATAAATACACGCACGGAGTTAAACCATAAAAAATACCATGGAAGTTTTGCTTTTGCCAAGGCAGTATATACATCAGGTATACCAACGAACATGGTGACGCGTTTTGTGAGTGTTTGTTTAAAAATATTTGAAAAAGGCTGAAGGGATTTTATGATCACTATACTCCCTCCTGCATAGAGTGGCATCATGACACCTGCGGTAAAGGTAAATGCATGGAACATGGGTAAAAAGACTATGATTCTGTCTTTAGGTTTTACTTCCATGACTTTTCTTGAAAATTCAATATTTGAAAGTATGTTTTTGTTGCTGAGCATTGCCCCTTTAGGCTTACCTGTAGTTCCGGAAGTATAGATGATAATAGCACAATCATCCAATATCCTTTCTAGATGCTCTACTCTTGTCTCAACGCCTAACGCTTCATCAAATAAGATACAATCTCTGTTTTCAGACTCACCTTCCCACAAGATAGATTTACAAAGAGAACTCGCAGACCCTGCATGAACCACTTTTTCATGTATTTGTGAAGTAACAAGCAGTTTTGCACCACTGTCTTCCAAGATATAATCCAACTCTTCCTCTTTCAGAAAAGTATTGATAGGCACAGAAATAGCACCTATTTTTGAGACGGCAAAAATGGTATAAATAAATTCAGGGGAATTTCGTAAAAAGAGGGCAACTCTATCACCTTCTTTGATACCTTTTTGTGTGAAATAACCAGCTAGTTTATCTACTTTTTCTAAGATATCACCATAAGTGATCTTCTCACTGTCAACCAAAAGCGCAACTTTTCTTTTACGCTTTTTAGCCTGATAGGTAATGATCTCATAGAGGTTAGAAAACTGGTAATCCATTCTAGAACTCGTAAGCCATACCTACAGTAGTCAAGAATGCTCCACCTTCATGGAATGTACCACCCTTTGCAAGCACTGGATTATGACTAACTCCTGGAGTCATAGAAAAACTCTCTTTACTGTCATATAAGAATGCTGCACCCCATGAAAGTTCTTCTGTCTGCTGGTAACGAAATCCCATTGAGAAGATCTTAGCATCAGAGTCTGGTAATTCAAAACTTACCTTCTCTCTAGGAATAGGAGTTTCGTCGATCGCAAATCCCATCATCATAGTAATTTTCTCCAACTCTATAGTTGCACCAATTCTAAATGTATTGGTATCTTCCCAATCTTTAGCTGTGATAGGAAGAGGTGTACCAGTGAATTCCAATGTTTCATAAGCTGACCAGTATGTTCTCTCATAATTAAGCTCAAGTGTGAATTTTTCATTCCATGTTTTAGATACTGCCAAATTAAGTGCAGCAGGTAAAGGAACTGTTACACCAGCATCCATAGTATGCCCATTAATAGTAGCAGTTCCTTCCTCACCCAACTCTATTTCAGATCTATATGTTACAGCCATATTAATATCATTTGTCGGTTTATATGCTAGAGCTAGATTATAACCAAATTCAATTGTATCAGCTTCCATATCTACTATAAGAGGCATGCCGATACCTGTAGCATCATTTTTTACAATACCTTCACTGTATATCAGTCTTAGACCGGCACCAACAGACAAGTTATCCATTACTTGATAGGAAGCCGAAGGATTAAGCTCTATAATTTTCAATGTGAATTCTTCAGAAAATGCTTTTTGGTATGGTGTTTCCCATCTTTTTGTCAAACCACCTGGAGCAGTCATACTCACACCCCATCTAAAGTCACCCATAGGTGCAGAAACATAATGAAAGTTAGGGATCAAAAGATCTTCTACTTCTGATTTCCCTGAAGCAGCCCCAAAGCTATATACATTGGAAGGAAGGTGTGCAAGTGTGATCGCACCTTCTACATACTGCTTTTCACCCATAAATGCCATATTTGCCGGGTTAAAATACGCTGCATCTGCATTTGCTGTATGTGCTACATATGCTCCACCCAATGCCATTGAATTAAGTGATTGTTCCGGGATCTTATATGCCCCTGCCATTACTACTGAAGATGCTATAGCACTCAGTGCCAAACCTTTTACTATTTTACTCATGATCTTTCTCCTTGTTTTTAAAAGTCCTTGTCAGATGAACTTGATCAAAGATCCGGTTGGATCCTTGATCAAGTTCAGTATAACTGATTATCTTACTTCTCTATCAATGCATACAGTGCTTTGATCTCCTCTGCCCAGATTGACTCGTCAATTGTTTCCAAGATAAGGGGTATGTCATCCATTCGTGAGTCATTCATGATGAATTTAAAGGCATCCCAACCTATCTCACCAAGCCCTAGAGATTGATGTCTGTCTACTCTTGAGCCCAAGGGTGGTTTAGAATCATTGATGTGCATTCCCATAAGGTATTTTGAGCCGACTATACGATCAAATTCATCCATCGTTTTATCGT
>JAGGRU010000080.1 GCA_021159425.1 Sulfurovum sp. | reverse complement strand
CTAAATCTGTCTTTACGCACTTTTTCTATATAAATAGAGACTTCACCCTCTTCGGTGAACTTGATGGCATTACCCAGAAGGTTGGTTAAGATCTGTGAGATTCTGAGACTGTCACCCAAAAAGGTTTTACCTACATCTTTACCGTATCCTACTACAAGTTCAAGGTTTTTCTCCTCAGCTTTGATCTCAATAAGATGGATCACATCACCGATCACTTTATAGATGTCAAAATCGATCTTTTCTATAGTCAGTTTTCCTGCTTCAATTTTAGAAAAGTCCAGGATATCATTAATAATACCCAGCAGAGACTTGGCGGAGTTATCTACTTTCTGCAGATAGTTTCTTTGTTTATCATTCAAGTCTGTCTGAAGTGCCAAATGTGTCATTCCTATGATCCCATTCATCGGTGTTCTGATCTCATGAGACATATTGGCAAGGAACTCTGATTTTGACTTGGTTGCAGCTTCTGCTTTACTGCGTTCCTGTTCCAACTCGGTAATATTGGTAAACACAGCAGAACTCAAGCCGTCTTCACCGGGTAGTTTTGTACCTGAAACAGAAAAGATAAAGTCAGTATCTCCTCTTGTGATCATGGCCTTGTATTGTCCCGAGCAGTCTGAAGTGAGATGTTCTATCCAGCTTTGACCTTGTATTTGAGTTTGCAGGTAACCCTCAGGTGCATGGGTATTAAAAGTCTCACAAATACATTTGGACTTGTATAAGGCTCTAAAGTCTTCAATACTTTCTATGGCAAAAAAGTCTAAAAAAGCTTTATTCACAGACTTAAGATCATCTCCATCTGTTGTGATTATAATTTGTTCCTGCGAATCTAAAAGTGTATTTAAAAACTCTCTGGCATCTTCTACTTTTCTAGCCAGAATTTTTCTTTCTGTAATATCCCGAACAACCGCATAGATATGTGGTTCTCCATTGAATTCAAGAGCCGATAAAATAACTTCTGCATCAAAGTTCTCATTTGTATCCTGGCGTTTGTGGATCCACTCAAACCTGTTGCTTCCTTCACTTAAGGCCTTCTCCATGCGTACGCCTGCCAGATCACTTGAGAGATTATATTCATCCTGATACTCAGGTGAAATATCTGAAGGTTTTAATTGTAAAAATGCTTCTTTTGTTTTGATACCAAAAATACTCAAGGTTGCATTATTGCAGGCAACATACTGCCCTGCTTTACTAATGATCGCAATACTGTCTGGAGAAGCATCAAAAAGTATAGAAAGTCGCGATTGAGACTCTTTCATCTTTTCTTCGATCACTTTGCGTTTTGCGATCTCTTTTGCCATTTTTCTATTCCAGAAAATAAACATCAAGATGAGAAGCAGTGCTGCACCCGCGATCTTATATAAAAGTGTATAGTCTGTTTTTTCTACATAATCCTGCTTGATCCAATGGTTAAAGATCTCATGGTGCTCTTCTTGGCTGATAGAGCTGATCGCTCTGTTTAAAATTTCTACTAAAGGTTTATAATCCTCCCTCACACCCAAACCTAAAGAAGTTGAGAATTGGGTCTTTCCTACAATTTTTATATTGCTCACACCTAATTTTGTGATGGTATAAGACCCTAAGGCAAAAGTACAGACCAAAGCATCGACCTTACCTGTTGAAACAGCTTTTAATCCTTCACTCACAGTATCTACCGTTACAAAAGGAATCTTGGGAAACTTCTGTTTGATCTGTTCAGCATACCCATAGTCTTTAATCACAGCAATTTTTTGATCTTGAATAGCACTGAGACCTTCGACATAATGATGCTCTCTGTTCATGACGATCACAATATCATTGGTAATATAAGGCTTTGTGAATATAATGTCTTTTCGTACTGACTCCGTAGTTTCTGAGAGTACATCTACCTCTTTACTCTCAGATAAAGCAACCGATTCACTCCATGACTTTGTAGGAACACGTGAAAAAACAATACCGGTTAAAGACTCTAGTTTATCCAGGTATTCCGCCACAATTCCAACATATCTTCCATTCTCATTAAAGGCTTCAAAAGGCAGCCAGTCCGGATCTCCTGTAAACTTGATCACAGGATGAAGCTTGATCCACGTTTTTTCCGTTTCTGACAACTCGATCTTATTATCAATAAAGTGATGTCGTATGTATGTGGTTTCTATATCTTTACGTTCTTTTTTATTGAGAAAATCAAAGGTACTTATGTAAGGCAGACTGTCTGTTCGTAAATCCTTCACCCCTTCATAATCAAACTTAAGCTTTACAGAGCCTACTTTCAAAGGTGTACCGCTTCCCCTGTAATAACTCTCTCTCTCAACCTCTGCAATTTTTTCTTCTTTGCCTGTTTTCTTTGCCACATGTAAAAAGACTGAATTATCATTTTTATCAATGATGTCTACTGTATTCAAAGAAGGCATACTTGTTAAAAAAATCTTTATGATCTGCTCAAGTGCTTCTTTTTCCTCATGAAATATATAGGGGGCAGAGATGTCTGCTATAAGATTTGCAAATTCAAGCTGCAGTTTGATATTACCTTCTATAAAATGTTTATATACCTTTTCATAAAGTTCCTCTTTCTTGAGTACTTTAAGTACTTTATTAAATGCATCTCTGATTTTTTTATCTTTGAATGCCACATAAAAATAGGTTTTTTGAGGAAAGATATCATGAAATTCAAACTCTGAATGCAGATCAAAACGATCTTTCATATTATGTTTGTGCCATTCAAATATTGTTTTATCTACAACAATTACATCTGCCTGCCCTGTAAAAAAGAGTCTGTGCTGTTCTGTCTGGTCTGCAACTTCTATATATTTTTCTGTACGTACCGGGCTATCTTCTTTAAAAAGTTCGTTAAAACGGGGTGTAAGTACCTTGTTGGCACCCATCCAAGTCACCACATTTTTATCTACCAGGTCGTCTACACTGTTAATATGAAGTTTATTTTCTTTTCTTGTGATCGCGACATTGTCAAAATGGATAAAAGGCTCAGAATAGTAGAGTCCGTCATTTTCTTTTTTTGCCACAGTGATTGCCACGTCCATATTTTTATTTTTGACTAAAACACGGCTTAATTGATTGAAAGACATCTGTTCAATATTGCCTATCTCATATCCTGCTTTATTCAAAATCTGTGTCACCAGGTTGAGCTCTATACCTTTTTTACTGGTTTCTCCAAACATGAAAGGGGGTTTGTTGTAGCCTGCTGCAATATTCAATCTGTTTTTGTTTAGTACATTATCGATTTTTTTAGACCATTTTTTTTGAATAGTATCTTTCACTTCTTCGCTTATATTCTGCAATGATTTGTCCATGATCGAAACAAGAACATCATAATCTTTACGAATTCCTACATGCATTTTTTCAGGTTTTTTTTCTCTTAGGTCACTGGCAATCTTTATATTTGTTAAAAAATTTTCTTTCATAATATAAGAAGTAGAAGTATCGTCTCCTATAAAAGCATCTGCCTCTTGTGTATCTACTGCTATAAGTGCGTCCAAAATATCGGGCTTGATGATAAGTGTGATATCCGGATAATTATCGCTTAGCCATGACGTTATGCTATACCCTTCCACCACAGCAATACTTTTGCCTTTTAAATCTTTTAAAGAGGTGATGTCCTGATTCTTTTTATTCACATAAATGTAATCAGAAAGTTGTAAATACGCTGCAGAGTAAAGCATATACTCTTCTCTCTCTTTGGTATAAAAAATAGCGGGGAGCATATCGAACTTCTGTTCTTTAAAACCTTTTATGAGCTCAGACCAGGATGCACCCGTATGTATATTGAACTTCAGACCGCTTATTTTTTGAATGGCATTCAAATAATCATTGACATACCCGTCATAATGCCCCTTTGAGTTTATGAAATCAAAGGGAGCAAAATCGAGGCTTCCTCCTACCTGAATAGTGTTATGGTCTTTGATCCATCTGCGTTCTTCTTTTGTAAAAATAGTATTGGAATAGTAGTTACTGCTTAAGGGGATCCACTTCGCTTCTATGGCTTCGAGTTTTGATTTTGAAACTTTTTTAAAACCTTCATCAATGTCGTTTGCCAAGGCTTGTGAGGTAGTCAGGGGGTACATATTGTGAAAATAGAGTTTTGACAGAGGGATGACCTTGTAGGGGTTATACATTGTAAGATGATCAGCGTTGTCTCTCTGTATTGTATCAATATCATCTACGATATTTTGTGCCAATTTGATCTCAACTTTTTGGGTTTCATTGATCTTTTCACTGATGTCTTCAAAAAATTTTTCAGGATTGACCTCTACTTCTTTTCCGCGCAGTTTGTCTATACCCAGTTTTTCATAGGCTTTGATCTTTAAAAGCAGCTCTTTGTTCATGGATGTGTCATAGAAATTTATAGAACTTTCACTGGCACTGTGTTTAAACGTTTTTAAATATATTTTTTCCTGAGTATCTGCGGTAAGATAGTACTCAAAAATGTTCGGTAAAAAATCATCTTTTGAAAACAGTGAACTTAATGCTGCTCTTTTTTGTCCAATACTCTCTTTGTACATGAGCAGCGTAGAGTAGACATATAAGCCATCTCGGATCTCCTTATTTTTAACTTTGTCAGATATATCAGCGATATTGAGAAGTAAAGATGCAATGTGCTGCGTGTATTTGGAATAGATTTTAGAAAACCCGATAGTTAAAGTATCTATCTTCTCTCTTAAAAGGTAGAGATGATTGAACTTTGTATTCAATGCAGCATATTCATCTTCATTAAAGTACTGCTGTAGTGAAGAAGCATTAAGATTGAAATAAACGAGCAGATTTTGGATCTGTGTATCACTTTTTTTTCTGACCTTCTTTAATGTGTTTTGAAATTTCACCCCATTTGAACTGATAAACCCTGCTGAAGCACCACGCTCTTGCTGCAGTGTATGTATCGTTGTACTAAAATGACGTACCAGACCAAAAAGTGTCTTGACGGGACTCATATTGCTTTTATCAAGGACTGCCTGTTGTGTATCGAAAAAGAGGTCTATTTTTTCATTTTTCATATCAGAGAAGAGCCGATCATAGTTGTTATAAGGCACAATGGTGATGTCTGGGTAATCACCTTTAAGCACTTCACCGAAATACGGGTCAATCACACCAACACGTTGCGAATGAAGATCTAAAAGATAATCTTTACGGGCAAAAAGAGATGTTTCACTTCTGTAGATTGACTTTGCTTTAGTGGTACCGGGTACCTTTGCATAAGCCCCGCTATGAATATCTGCCTGCTTATTTTGAATAGCAGCAATACTTTGACTCCACTCTTTTAATTCAAATCTTACCGCTGTATGATTCACTTTTGCCCATTCCTGCCATACATCTACCAAAAGACCCTGTGGTTTATTCTCGCTGTCAAGATAGGTATAGGGAGCGTAATCTTTATCACCTGTGATGATCAAAGGGTTGCTTGGATTGCCAAAAAGATACAGGGGAATAAACAGACAGAGTATAAAAAAACGAATGAGCATAAAAAACCTTTATTAATTGTACGGGCATTTCGAATAAAGAGGGTAACATAAAGCGTATTAAGGTGATGTAAAAAAAACTTCAATATTTTTAGATAAACTGTCTATATTAGAACTATTTTACAGTGAAGTATTTCAGACACTTCAAGAGGATTATTATTTGACTACACACTTATCGACCTATCATGATATTCAAGCCCTTGGTATTATCCGTTCTTTTGTTGCTGAGACAGCTCGTTTTTTTGGAGCAGACAGCCATGAAGTACAGCAGCTTGAACTGGCCTCCGAAGAGGCAGCAGCATTTATCATCTCTGCGTTGATCCCGGATAAAGATGAACATTTTACCATTACCTGTCAGCCTCTTGCCCATGGTTTGAGCTTTAATTTTGAGATCAAAGGCATACCCGTAGATGAAGAGAATCTTCCTGTCTATGATAGTAAAAACCCAACAGACTCCATGGAAGGACTCTCTTTCTTTCTCATAGAGAGTTTGACTAATGTGGTACAGTTTCTCAACAAAGGCTCTGAAGGATGGGTACTGGTTTTTGAAAAACGTCTGAAAGCTTTCAAGCCGCTTCAGCTTCAGGAGGAGACAGACCCGGAAGTCTTGAAACGCTGTGCCAAAGAGAAACTTCCTATTACTCTTGCCACACCTGATGATGCCTATGCTTTGTCTCAACTCACCTATTTTACCTACCGTTATTCGTACGTCAAAGAGATCTTTTATTACCAAAAAGAGTTGGAAGAGGCTTTGGCGACAGGGAAGATCATCTCTTTTATAGGCAAGAACAGTGAAGAGGAAGTGGTGATCAACTCTGCTTTTTTCCGCTCTCCCTATTGTGATGCCATTGCTGAAGCCGGGATGCTCATGAGCCGTCCGGAGTACCGTATGAACCGGGCATTGTTACGTCTTACACGTAGGCAGTTGCAGTATATCAAAGAGGAAAAGAGTAGCATTCGTATACTTTACTCCAAACTGGTCACCGCTCATACCCGCTCACAGCGTCTGCTGATGGCATACAACTTCATCCCCACAGCATTGAGACTATCGGTACATGATCAGGCAGAGTTTGTAGGTTTGGAGACGGAAGAAGTAGGGCGGGAGAGTCTGCTCTATGCACTGACCGCACCCAATGGATTTGACCCTGCGACACTGTATGTGCCGCAAAAACACTATGAGATCACTTCAAGTTTACTTGAAAGTGCAAATGTTTTTGAGGTTTCCACAGAAACAAAGCAGACAGAGTACACAGAGACTAAGGGTATGGTTGAGAAAGAAGATGAAGATCGCCATGGAAGCATCACCATTACTACATTGGGTCAAGACTGGCATCAATGGCTTCGAAATCATCTCAACGTATGTGACAATGACGGGCTGATCACCATACATCTGCATATTCCGGCAGACCAGCCATTGCCTGCTGATCTTGACGAGAAATTACTTGAGATGGAACTCTTTTACAGCGGTGTTATGATGAAAACAATGCAGCAATGGGAGCTGGTCTATACTCTTTTACAGGGACAGCATTTTGA
>JAGGRU010000173.1 GCA_021159425.1 Sulfurovum sp. | reverse complement strand
CAACCTGTGAATACCGTAAAAAAGAGGGTTTCGATGGACCGCTTTTTATCGGCAAAGACTCTCATGCACTCTCTACTCCGGCACAGATCACTGCGATAGAAGTACTTGCTGCCAATGGCGTATCTACTTTGATCGCGGAAGAGAATGGCTACACCGCTACACCGCAAGTTTCTTTTGCAATTCTGGAACACAACAGAAACGGCGGAGCACAGGCAGACGGTATCATCATTACCCCTTCCCACAATCCTCCTGAAGATGGCGGATTTAAATATAACCCTCCAAATGGCGGACCGGCAGATGTCGATGCAACATCCTGGATCGAAAACCGTGCCAATGAAATACTGGCTCAGGGCATCGATACCATCCCGACACTGTCCTACGAAGAAGCACTGAAAAGTGACTACATCAATACTTACGATTATGTTACACCTTATGTTGAAGCATTGACTCAGATCGTTGATATGGATGCCATAGTCAAATCCGGTATTCGTATCGGTGTCGATCCTCTTGGCGGTGCCAGTGTCGATATCTATAAAAAGATCAATGAGATCTATGGTCTCAATATGGACATTGTCAATCCCTATATCGATCCGACTTTCTCTTTCATGACACTTGATCATGACGGCAAGATCCGTATGGATTGCTCCAGTCCTTCGGCGATGGCTTCACTTGTGGCACTCAAAGACAAATACGATATTGCCTTTGGTAATGATGCTGATTCGGATCGTCACGGTATCGTCACACCGACCGTTGGGCTTATGAACCCCAACCACTATCTCAGTGTGGCTATCTGGTATCTCTTTGGCAATCGCCCGGATTGGGACAAAGGCTTGAAGATCGGAAAAACACTGGTTTCATCTGCGATGATCGACAGAGTGGCAGAAGATCTCGGTGTTGAAGTTTTAGAAGTACCGGTTGGCTTCAAATGGTTCGTTGATGGACTTTTTGAGGGAACACTCGGTTTTGGAGGAGAAGAGAGTGCCGGTGCCTCTTTCCTCCGTTATGACGGCACAGTCTGGAGTACAGACAAAGATGGTATCATCCTCAATCTTCTGGCAGCTGAAATGTGGGCAAAACTGGGCAAAGACCCTTCTGTGCTTTATGCAGCACTAGAGGAAAAGTTTGGTCGTTCCTACTACAAAAGAGTCGATGCCCCCGCTACGGTAGAAGAAAAAGCGGCGATCAAAGCGATCGATCCTGAGAAGCTTTCTCTCTCTACACTGGCAGGCGAACCGGTTGAAGATATTTTGACCCATGCCAAAGGTAACGGTGCGGCCATCGGAGGACTGAAAGTGATCAGCAAAAATGGCTGGTTTGCCATTCGTCCTTCAGGAACCGAAGATATTTACAAGATCTACGCCGAGAGCTTTATCTCGCAAGATCACCTTGAACTGATACTCAAAGAAGCTCAGACACTAGTCACTTCACTACTCTAAGGGGAAAAATATGTCATTAAATAATCAAGATGTAATGAAACAATTGGATGTTTGGCTAAAAATGCTCATTGATGCAGAAGGGGCTGACCTACATATTAAAAGTGACAGTGTGATACATGCACGTGTCAAAAGTGATATTATAGTGTTGTCCGAAGAAGTAATAAGTGCAGACACCATCGAGTCCTTGGTTAAAACATTGGTCGGTGATGAATATGAAAACTTTATTAAAGAGACTAAAGAGTTTGATGGTGCTTACAGCCTTGACGCAGAACACCGTTTTAGAATTAATATTTCTATACATATTGGAGGTTTTGCACTTGCCATGCGTCTCATTCCTTCCTATATTAAAACGATTGAAGAGTTGAGCCTTCCAACAGCTTTACATAAACTTGCCCATCTTCGACGTGGTCTTGTACTTGTGACAGGTACAACCGGGAGTGGTAAATCAACAACACTTGCAAGTGTAATTGAAGAGATAAATAAAACGTACAATCATCATATTATTACCATAGAAGACCCTATAGAATATGTTCACAATGACCTAAGATCCATAGTTGAACAACGTGAATTAGGACTGCATACCAACAGCTTTTCTCGTGCATTACGTGCAGCGATGCGTGAAGACCCGGATGTCATTGTTGTAGGTGAAATACGTGATATTCCTACTGCTGAAAGTATTTTACAGGCAGTAAATACAGGTCACCTTGTATTCTCAACCGTGCATACATTAGATGCTCGAGAAACGATTGACCGACTTATTGCTATTTTCCCCGCAGAGGAGCAAAACCGTGTAAGGGAAACACTTGCTGCTACACTTGAAGCAGTTATTTCCCAACGTTTGATCAGAGGTACAGACGGCAATATGATACCTGCTGTGGAAATGATGTTTAGAAGTCCTCAAACCCAAGAACTCATTAGATCTAAACGAGACAGTGAAATCCCTGATGCAATTGAAAATGAAGGTATTAGTTATGATTCGATCACCTTTAACAGAGCGCTTTTTGACCTTACCCTAGCCGATAAAATTACAGAAGAGCAGGCATATCAGTATGCAAGTTCTCCTGCTGACCTAAAATTGCTGTTTACATTAAGTCAATCCTATGAGAAAAAAATACATGGTGATAAAAAAGAAGAGGCGATTGTTTTTAAAGATGAGTAATTTTTACTCTTCTTCCTGAATAACTTCTTCTTTCACCGGTTTGTCTACTGTTTTAGCAAGTATTTCAACATAACACTCTTTGGCACCTGTTGCTTTTACTGCATCCAGTGCTTTAATGAGTTCTTCATAGGCAACAACTTTTGCTTCATCTGCTGTAGCACCTATCTTACAATCAAAGTCCCAATACATCGTTGCTTTGTCCGGTAAGTCTTTTTTCTTTTCACGTTTGACATACTTGCGAATGTCATTTTTTACTGCTTCGAGTACACGATCTTCATGTTTTTTCTCGTCTGTTAGTTTAAATATTTTTTTCATTATCTTCTCCTGCTGTTATTTTTTTTAAGTCCACTATTTACTGAAGTATCTCTTTTGTCCAGTTTATCCAACTTCTCCTGCATACGACTACCAATTTGAGCAGCGGCATTATTGACTTTTGGATCTCTCTTTTTACTTTCTGGTTTTTTACTATTTTGGCTATTTGAAGCATTATTGTTATTACGAGATCGATTACGTGAATTTCCACCTCCACGTTTTTGTCCACCAGATCTTTGTCCACCACCTCTACCATTCTGTATAGGTTCAGCTTGAATACTTGGATCCGGAGTAAAGGCTTCTATGTGCACTTTTTTGATTTCAGACTTAATGAATTTTTCTATATCAAAAAGTAGTTTGTGCTCATCAATACAAACAAGTGAAACCGCTTCACCACTCTTCCCTGCTCGACCGGTTCTACCTATACGGTGAACATAGTCCTCCGGTACATTTGGAAGTTCATAGTTCACTACATGAGGAAGTTGGTCTATATCAATTCCTCTTGCTGCAATATCTGTGGCTACAAGTACACGTATTTCATTTGCCTTAAAACTTGCAAGTGCTTTGGTTCTTGCTCCCTGACTTTTATTTCCGTGTATTGCAGCGGCTGAAATTCCAGCATCTTCAAGCTGTTTGGTCAGTCTGTTCGCACCATGTTTGGTACGGGTAAATACCAGGACCTGTCTCCAGTCATTTGTTTTAATAAGCTGAGAAAGCAACTCTTTTTTACGCCCTTTGTCTACATAGTGAACTACTTGACTAATTTGCTCTGCCGTTGTATTTTCCCTTGCTACTTCAACCAATACAGGATTTTTAAGAAGACCTGCTGCCAGTTTTTTTATATCATTTGAGAAAGTTGCAGAAAAAAGTAAAGTTTGTCTCTTTTGTGGCATCATTTTCATCAGTTTCTTAATATCATGAATGAAACCCATATCTAACATTCTGTCTGCTTCATCAAGTACCAGTGTTTCAAGTACTGAAAAGTCTATACCCTTTTGTCCTGCAATATCGAGCAGTCTACCCGGTGTTGCAATGACAATATCTACACCTTTACGAAGCGTTGCCAATTGTGGATTGATACCTACACCACCAAAAATAACGGTAGAACTGTACTTCATGTATTTTCCATACGTCTTAATACTTTCAGCAACCTGTGCTGCAAGTTCACGTGTTGGCGTAAGTACCAGGACACGTATTTGTTTTTTCTGCATATGGGGATGGGTTTCAGAGAGTCTTTCCAGTAAAGGAAGGGTAAAACCGGCTGTTTTACCTGTACCTGTTTGTGCAGCAGCGAGAACATCTCTCCCCTCTATCACAATAGGAATGGCCTGCTTCTGTATAGGTGTAGGCGTATCATAGCCCTGATCTTTTATTGCTTTTAATAGAGATTCATTTAATCCCAAGTTATTGAATGACATTGTATTTTATCCTGTTGAACGAGCCTACAATATATTTGTATATAGGTCGGTCTTAGGCTGATTAGTTATATGATTTGTAAATCTAAATAGATTAAAAAAGAAAGTCGTTGACCGATATACGCTTAAATTAGTTCGGCATTATAGCGTAATTATTTTCGAGAGTCATGCCAAAGAAAAAAAATAAGCATTTAGCTTAATAAATAAGCAAACTCTCTCACCCACTCACCCCATGAAGCAGACCCTTCAACATCTATCCCATTTTGCTGCATATCTTTTACCAGCATAATGGAGAACTCTCCTGGAAGTTGCAGTGAAAACTTCAGGACATTATCTATCGCTGTCTCACTTGAATTTTCCAAAAGTGCATTCACAAGACCTATAGCAAGTGCCATCATTACTTTAGAATTTTCCTCTTCCAACTCTGTAAGAGTACCATTCAGTATCGTATTAAGGTCAGGAAGATCTTTCATCACTTTCTTAAAGCTCAAATACCCTATTGCAGCCTCACGCCCTACTGCTCCAGAAATACTGTCTAGTATAAGTTCTGCTTCTATCCCTGATTTAACAATACTGTCAACATATTCCCATGACCTTGGTGTAGCAAAACTCTTCTCATTTGAAGAAGCATCAAAAGTGAAGAGCATGGACTTGTCATAGGCTAAATAAGCGATAATAGCACTCTCAATTTTAGCACTGTATGCCCAAGCTTTCCAGTCATCAAAATCTACTTCCATCTCAAAGTGCACAAAACGGTTCGCAAGTGGCGGCGGCATTTTATAAACAACGCCACGGTCATTTTCACGGTTACCCGCTGCGATGATACTCCAGCCCTCAGGAAGTTCATACTCCCCTACTTTTCTATCGAGAATGAGTTGATAGGCTGAAGCCTGTACTGCAGGGGGAGCTGTGTTGATCTCATCTAAAAATAAGATACCTTTTGATCCCTCAACAGAAGGTAAAAAACTTGGCTTTGCCCATACTCCCTCATTGGTCTCAGGATTAAAAAATGGAATACCTTTAAGATCTGTAGGATCCAACAAGGATAAACGCAAGTCTAAAAACTCCAACTCTTGTGATGCAGCAATCTGCTTCACAATAGAAGACTTCCCTATTCCCGGTGGACCCCAAATAAATACAGGTAACTTCTGCACAATAAGTTTATTAACCACTTTTGTTATATTTGATGCTTTCATTAAAATTGTACCGCCTTTTTATCGTAATCCAATACCGTCTCATACTCTTTCACAAATATCTCGTTCTTGGAAAGTTCATTCTGCAAGCGTGTATCTACCTTTAAAATATCTAAAATATCTAAAGGAACAGATGCATTGGATGCCATACTTTTATGTATCTCAAACTCGTCTCTCTCAAATAACTTACGTAAAATAGCCTCTGGCGTACTCTTATTATGAGCCAATGCAATGCGTACAGCTGGCTCATCATACTTTTCATAAAGCATCTCTAACATCGCTACAGAGCTTGCAGGATTAACAGCCAAGTACTGAAAACTTAAATCCAAGCCCTTTGCATAGATACTTTCCAGTTGTGCCACACTGAGTATGTTATTTCCTGCCAAATGGTAAATGAGCTCTTCATTGTCTCTAGTTATAAGTTCATCTATCACATCACTCTCTAAGCATTCATTTGCCCCTATGGTGGCAAAAAGTTTCGCATCTAAACTATGGCTATCTACAAGTGCCAACCGCTCTCTGTTGATAGACTGAGACCAAAGCAGGAGTTGAATAACCTTGTCTTCTTTGCCAAGTAGCGTATTAAAAATTTCATCATTTATGTTTTTATTGGTTGAGAGTGCTTCGTTTATTTTCTCAGAGTTCTTGGCTAACAAATTTTCCAATAATGACAATTTAACACTTCCATTACATGCCAAGGCAACATCTACTTTTAACTCTCTTAAGCTCACAAGTTTCCCAATGACCTCTTTGTCTAAATGCTCATTTCGAGCTACTGTTTCACGCAGTGTCACTTTCTCTTTTCCACGTATAATAAACTCAAAATTCTGAAAGCCTATGAGTGCCAAAAGTAATTTAGGATTCGTAGCCTCTGTCGCCAAACGGCGTAATGTCAAATAGCTGTAAAGTAAGTCTGCTTCATTGGGCTTAATGTCAATGTAGCGACGTAAAGTAAACATAATGGTATCACGGTCATTTCTATCGTCTTCCTCTTCATCGTGCCACTCATACATCATAAGAAGCTTCACAAAGAGTTCTTCTGAGATATTGTCATTGCCCAGAAGTCTAAAAATACGCTCTTGATCATTTGAAAGCTTTATACCCATAAGAAGTTCATCATCATTGATCCCTTCAGAGATTAGCTTCTCAAAAGCTTCTAAAGAGAACGATGGTATTTTTGCATCATAAACATCATTGGAAATATCTTCTTCTACCGGGTTAAGACTGCTATGTTCAATGACTGCTGCCACACCCTCTTCCAAATACTTCGTCATACTTATGCCATTCTTTTTAAGAAAACGTGCTATCTCATCTTTTGTAAAGATACCTTCACGTCCAAGAAATAAGAAAGACTTACCCTCTGAAGTACTTAACAATGTTTCTAATGAAGGTTTTTCTTGTGCCATATCATCACTTTTAGTGTTTAATTTCACTTAGTATAACATGTTGAATTTTAAATAGGAGTTAAATACTCCTATTTAAGTTACGCAGGGTTAATATTTCTCTAAGGGGTTATATTTTATCATCGC
>JAGGRU010000302.1 GCA_021159425.1 Sulfurovum sp. | reverse complement strand
GACACTATGCTATTTTCTAAACTGTTATGAGATATAATGATTGAATTCAATCCCATAAAGTGGAATTGAATCCGATTCCATTTATCAAGTGGTACATGAATTGGTACACGATTTAGAGCCTATGCTCTGAAAGCACCGTGTGAAGGGGAAGTAAAATTCCCCTCATCTCCACCAATACAAACATTCATAATAATCCAATTACATCAAATATGGCAAAGAAGAAAACTTTGAAAAATTATGGATACTTTGAAAGAAAATTTATATTTCAAGATGATTTTTAATAGATTTTTTACAATTGATAGACTTTTGACAGATTCTTTTCGTATAATAAAATACAAGTTTATAAAAGGAATCACTTATGAAACTGCATCGTTCCAATTTTTCACAACCTCTTAGCATTAAAGTAGCTCAGCTTCTTTTACTCTCCCTATGTACATCATTTCTCTCCGCTGAACCTGCCGATACCAACAGGCAAATAGAGGAAGATACTATATCCCGGGATAAGACTATCCCCTATGTCAAGAGCTATCCTAAGGAGGATTTTCTGACTGGTGACTGGGGCGGCGGACGCTCCAAGCTCCATGAAGCAGGTATCGATCTGGGGCTCTCCTATACAGCAGAACCGGCAGCTTTGCTCTCTGGAGGCTATGACGAAGGAAGCAGTACCTATCTTCATAATATTAACTTAGAATTTAAGGCGGATCTTGAGAAACTGGCTGGCTGGAAAAACAGCTCTTTTCTTGCCAAATTCTCCAGCCGTCATGGTGATAACCTCTCCGAACTCTATGTCGCACCCGGCAGTACGCCTGATGGAGCGTATATCTACGGTGAGTATTTCAATAAGAGCCAGGAAGTTTACGGAGGCCAAACCACCAAACTGGTCAACTTTCAACTCACCACGCAGATCCATGATAAAGTTAGTATCGATGTGGGTCGACTTGTAATGAATGATTTTTTTCTACGCTCAGATATCTACTGTGACTTTATGAGTAACTCAACCTGTGGTGCTCCTAAAGGCATCTTCACTCCTTATGCACTCAGCGCCTACCCTGATGCAACAATGGGGCTCCATGCTAATATAGAAATTATTGAAGATTTGCATTTGCACGCCGCTATTTTCGATGGAGGATGGACCAAGCAGGATCCTAACGGATTTGACTGGGAATTGGGTCTCAATGGCGTTGCATACACAGGTGAATTACAATATATTCTGCAGGGTGGTGCCACTTATGGGGAAAAGAGAGTGATCAAAGTCGGGGTCAATCACCATACCGGAGATTTCGACAATTTTATCACGGGTGAAATTGAAAGCGGCAATACAAGCTACTATGTTCTTGCCGATATCGGAGTTTATTCCGAGGGCGAAGGAACCGATCAGGGCCTCTCACTCTTTGGATCCTATGTCTACAATGAAAATGATGAAATAGCCGGGTTGACAAGCTTTTACAACATTGGTATGGTTTACAAAGGTCTTATTCCTGGAAGAGACATCGACAAGTTCGGGATTAATTTCGTCTATGCCAAACACTCTGAATTCAACACTTATACTCATGATTATGTCTCTGGCCTGATGCGTGGAAATGAATCGATATTGGAGATAAGCTACAACTATTACCTCCCTTACGGTATCCAGTTGATGCCGGATTTTCAATATATCAAACATCCCAATGGCTCTGTTGACTTTGACGATGCTATGATCGCCGGTCTCAAGTTTAATGTAAACTTTTAAGGAGAAAAGATGCAAAAAGTTATCCTGAAAGCACCACTCAGTGGTGTCATTTACCCCATTGAGCAGGTTCCGGATCCGGTATTCGCCCAAAAAATGGTAGGCGATGGTCTCTCTATCGACCCGACCGACCCTACACTCTTCGCCCCCATCGACGGTACAGTGACACAAATTCACAGTGCCCTGCATGCCGTAACACTGACACACAGCTCCGGACTTGAAGTCATGATGCATATCGGCCTGGATACTGTCGCTCTCAAATCAAAAGGTTTCGAAGCTCTGGTTGTACAGGGTCAAGAGGTAAAAAGTGGTGATCCACTGATCATTTTTGACATGGACTATGTCGCCACTCATGCCAAAAGCCTGATGACACAGATCATCCTCACCAACGGAGAACTGATCGAATCTATTGAAAAATCCCAGGGTCTTGTCACTGCCAATGAAAGCAGATTGATGAGCGTGACACTCAAGGAGGGGTTTGTCTGTGAAAGCAATAGGATTCCAAGTGAATCGATCATTTCCGATGCGGTCATTATTCCCAACGCTACAGGACTTCACGCCAGGCCTGCCGCTGTACTTGCGGCTCTTGCCAAAAAGTTCGATGCCACGATCAGACTCCTCAAAGGAGCTGAGTCTGCCAATGCCAAAAGTGTCGTAGGTATTATGGGTCTCGATATCGCATATCAGGACAAAGTACAACTGAGTGCAGCCGGCAGTGATGCCCAAGAGGCTATCACAGAAATCCTGCCGCAACTCCAAAGTGGTCTTGGCGATGAAGGTACAAAACCTATCCTCTCACCGGCAGCGATTGAAACGGTAGAAGACCAGGAGGCAGTACCAGCATCCAGAAGTGATGATCCCGACCTCCTTTTGGGTGTGGGCGCATCACCGGGTATCGCTATAGGTGTCGCAATCCGTATCAAAGAGGAGACTTTCAACTTTGAAGAAGAATCGGCAGACAGCCATGAGCAAAATGTTCGTCTGGATAAAGCGCTCGAAGAGTCCAAAAACCAACTCGAAGCCCTCATCGAATCAATGCACAAACAAACCAATGCCTCCAAAGCAGCGATCTTTGCTGCACATCGAGAACTACTCGATGATCCCGACCTGATCGAGATTGCGCGAAGCATGATCGACAAAGGCAAAAGTGCCGAATATGGATGGCAGCACGCTTTTAATCTGTATGCGAAACAGTTATCAAGCCTGCAGAACAAACTTCTCGCAGAACGCGCCAATGATCTGCGCGATGTTGGAAAGCGTGTTCTGAGGGTCTTGACAGGCAAAGAGTCCGACTCCCTGGATCTGCCTGACAATGCGATCTTGATAGCAGAAGAGATCACACCTTCCTTTACTGCGACTATCGATACACAGAAAGTCAAAGGTTTCTGCTCTACAAGCGGAGGCGCAACCTCACATGTGGCGATCATTGCGCGATCACTCGATATCCCTGCGATCGTCGGTATCGAAACACGGGTACTTGAGATCCCTGACGGTGATCCTCTGATCCTTGACGGCAGCAAAGGAACACTGAGAATTAATCCTTCTGATACGCTGATCAGCGAGACGAGAGAGGAGCAAAAAGCCATCCTGGAAGAGAAAACCAGAAACCTCAAAACGGCTCTCGATCCTGCTGTCACCAAAGATGGTAAAGCAGTTGAAGTCGTCGCCAATATTGCTGGTGTGAAAGATGCCATACAATCCGTTGAACTTGGAGGAGAGGGTGTTGGGCTCCTGCGCTCTGAGTTTCTCTTTCTTGATCGTACCACTGCCCCTACAGAAGAGGAGCAGTACGAAGTCTATCGTGATATCCTGCTTGCACTTGACGGCAGACCCTTGCTCGTCCGTACACTCGATGTCGGCGGAGACAAGCCACTCGCTTATCTGCCGCTCCCTGCCGAAGAAAATCCATTCCTTGGGCAAAGAGGTATTCGTATCGGCTTGGAAAGGCCTGAGATCTTCAGAGTCCAGGCACGTGCCATTCTTCGTGCAGGTGCACATGGGAAAATTCGCATTATGTTCCCGATGATCAGTACGATCGATGAGATTAGAGAGGTCAAAACCATGCTGGAGCAGGAGCGTGAAAAATTGGGAGCCGATCCTATCGAAACGGGCATCATGGTTGAAGTTCCCTCCACGGCTATACTGGCAGATCAATTTGCCAAAGAGGTGGACTTCTTCTCCATCGGCACCAATGACTTGACACAATATACCATGGCAATGGACAGAGGCCACCCCAAGCTTGCCGCAAAGATAGATGCCCTCAATCCTGCCGTACTTCGTCTCATCAAACTGACAGCTGACGGAGCACATCAGGAAGGCAAATGGGTGGGAGTCTGCGGAGGTATCGCCTCCGATCCTCAGGCTGTGCCTGTCCTGTTGGGACTGGGTATCGATGAGTTGAGTGTCTCCGTGCCAACGATCCCTGCGATCAAGGCTGAAGTGAGAAAATATTCGATGAAGAAGTGCCGATCGATAGCAAAGAAGACACTAAATTGTGCCACCAGTTCGGAAGTGCGTAAACTACTCGAAAGCAAAAGGAGAAAAGAGTCATGAAAAATTTTTTAAATAACACCTTTGCATTTTTGCAAAAAATTGGTAAATCTCTTATGCTTCCGGTTGCCATTCTTCCGGCAGCCGGTATTCTATTGGGTGTAGGTAGTGCCAACTTCGGTATCTTCCCGGATATACTCAACGAGTTGATGAAAAATGCCGGTGGTGCTGTTTTTGGCAACCTGGCTCTGCTCTTTGCTGTCGGTGTCGCACTGGGATTGAGTAAAAATGATGGGGTCTCCGGACTCTCGGCAGTTGTCGGCTATGTAGTGATGATCGCAACCCTGGGAGTAATGGCAAAGGTTCATGGTGTTGAACCTAAGCAAATCATGGGGATCGACTCTATCGACACCGGTGTCTTTGGCGGGATCATCGTAGGGGCATTGGCTGCATACCTTTTCAATAAATATTACCGTATCAGCATGCCATCCTATCTCGGATTTTTTGCCGGAAAACGTTTTGTACCTATCGCCACCTCTTTTGCCGCGATCTTTCTGGGAGTCATCCTCAGCTATATCTGGCCTCCGGTACAGAGTGCTATCGATGCTTTCTCACACTTTGCAGCAGAGGAAAATACTGCTCTGGCAGTTACCATTTACGGCTTTGTAGAGAGGATGCTCCTCCCCTTTGGACTGCACCATATCTGGAATGTTCCCTTCTTCTTTGAGCTGGGGAGCTACACCACATCGGATGGTGAAGTAGTGCATGGTGTTCTCAATCGGTTCTTTGCCGGTGATTATCAGGCAGGGATCCTGGCAGGCGGATTTGTCTTCAAGATGTTCGGACTGCCGGCTGCTGCACTGGCGATCTACCATACAGCCAAACCTGAAAATAAAGCCAAGATCGGAAGTATCATGGCATCAGGTGCTTTGACCTCCTTCCTGACTGGTATCACTGAACCTCTTGAGTTTGCGTTTATGTTTGTGGCACCTCTACTCTACGTCTTTCATGCGATACTGGTTTCACTTGCTTTCCTTGTGACCTATCTGCTTGAGGTTCGTATGGGATACTCTTTTTCCCATGGACTTATCGACTATCTGCTCTTCTATGCCATCGACATCAAACCATGGATGATCCTGATCATCGGACCAATCTTTGCTGCGATCTACTATTTCGTATTTCGTTATGCGATCCTGCTCTTCAATCTGAAAACTCCGGGTCGTGAAGAGGATGTGGCAGATGTGGGAGATGCGATCGATGTAGCTGCCGATGCTATGGCGCAACAACTCGTTCTCGCCTTTGGCGGCAAAAGCAATATCGACAACATCGATGCCTGCATCACCAGACTCCGAATCGAAGTCAAAGATATCAGCAAAGTCAGCCAGGAAAAACTCAAAGCATTGGGTGCTGCCGGTGTCGTGGTAGTGGGGAACAATATGCAGGCGATTTTTGGTCCGAGCTCAGAAAACCTGATGACCGATATGCAGGAGTATATGGCACATGCCGGTGACGAAGCGGAACTCTCCGAGCAGGATCAGCCTTCTGAAGTAGCATTTCAATCAGAAGAGGAAAAACCAAAGTTACGCGATCCCAATGCACCGCAAAAGGTGGCTAAATGGCTCACAGCACTCGGTTCTGCCACCAATG
Organism: Sulfurovum sp.; assembly: GCA_021159425.1. GTDB lineage: Bacteria > Campylobacterota > Campylobacteria > Campylobacterales > Sulfurovaceae > Sulfurovum. The sequence goes on along the minus strand of JAGGRU010000302.1, from coordinate 1,241 downwards.
TCTCTCGAGTTGAATCCTGCGCTGAGACACGCCTCAGAGTCAAGATTAAAGACAGCAGCACGATCGACGAAGAAGCACTCAAGAGTCAAGGAGTTGAAGCCATCATACATATAGATGACCACCTCATTCACCTGCTCACCGGCCTCAATGCAGACCAGTATGCAGCAGAGATGAGCGCTCAGATTGCTAAATGAAGCTCCTCGACCCAAAAGGGTACGAGGTATCTTCATAATTCTGTTAAAAAAATGATAAAAAATCAACTATAGAAGCAAAGTATGTTAAAATAGCTGAATTAGAACTATGGGGAATTAGCTCAGCTGGGAGAGCGCTTCGCTGGCAGCGAAGAGGTCGACGGTTCGATCCCGTTATTCTCCACCATCAATATACCCCGTAAATACGAACAACACACCACTTATAAGTTTTTCTTTTTTCGCTAATATTTACTTTAAGAATTGATTTGGGTGCCACTTTTTAATAAATCATTATCGATTATAATAAACCCATATCAATTTAGTTGGCGGTACTCAAACTTCGCTTCAACTTCTCAAAAGCCTCTAAACGTTTCACTTTATCCATTTTCTCAAGATTAAGCATTTTCCACTTTACCGATGGAAGCTTATCAATATTCTCAAACGGCAATAGACCCCAATCAGGATCTCCTTTTTTGAAACCAAGTAAAAATGCTTTATGGTTCTGCGTTAATTTCTGATGCAGGAGCTTGATCAGTTCTTCTCTTGTTTCTGTCAAAATCTCTAACTCTATGGGTTCTGTGGTCATCCCCACAAACTGTTCTTCAAAGGTATGGCTAATATCTATGAGGTTGGGCTGCAGCAGTTTGGATATAGGTTGACTTGAACTGATAAGATAAACGATAAACACATCCATTAGAGAATCACTGATACCTTCATTATCCAGTAGTCCCCTCACATCAAAAAAGTCTCTTGGATGCTGACGGTCAAGTGCTGCACATATCTTACCTGCATAGAGATCATCATGATGTACTACCAATGTTTCTGCAAACCCAAATGCTTCTTCTACTTTTGGACTGACCATTTGAACAGTTGGTTCTTTAACCGTTCCTCTCATCACTGGAGATGTTTCTATTTTGATACGCACAGCATCTTTTTCAACTTGCAGTTTAGAAAGTGTTCCGTCTCCTCTTTGCTCTAGTCTATATACTTTTGAACCTCTAAGACTCTTTTCAATATCCTGTGCAATTCTTTCAAGTGATTCTGCAATAT
>JAGGRU010000378.1 GCA_021159425.1 Sulfurovum sp. | reverse complement strand
GCAGGCGCAGGCAAGTATAGGATACCGCTTTGACTGGGGAGATGTTCTGGCAACGTATCGTTATTTGCATTATGAAAAAGATGATTTATTTCTTATCGAAGACTTTGACCTCTATGGCCCAAAAGTAGGTGTGGTTTTCCACTTCTAAGTCAATCATACTTTACGTCATTCTGAATTTGCTTCAGAATGACGAAGCTATCAACTTCTTAGCTTAATTAAAAGATTCAATTTAGATAATATTGATGAATTTATACGCAGCACTATAATAACTACGCAATCAAAACTTCTGTATAATAAAAAACTTTTAAATTTAAGGATTTATTATTCAAGCAGATTCTCTCATTACTGTTATTCTTCCTATAGCGGTATTCATTATTATGTTTGGGTTAGGTTTATCTCTTCGCATCGCTGACTTTACTTATATTTTTAAGCAGCCCAAAGCGGTTCTTGTCGGGCTATCTGCTCAGATCATTGCTTTACCTCTCATTGCCTTACTGATCGCAATACTATTTAAATTACCTCCTGAACTTGCTGTGGGGTTAATGATCATTTCATTTGCACCAAGCGGAAGTACTTCAAATATGTTCACCCATTTAGCAAAAGGTGATGTAGCCCTTTCTATCAGCTTAACGGCTATAACAAGTCTCATCACTCCGTTTACTATTCCTCTGTTTGTCTTGTTAGCCATGAAATATTTCTTAGGTTCTGAGAGTGTGGTTGAAATATCGTTTCTAAAAACTTTTATTCAATTGTTGGTGATGATCATATTGCCCGTGATACTGGGAATGTTTATCGTATCAAAGTGGCAAAAAAAAGTGGATAAAGCAGAACCTTTGATACGTATCTTTTCAATTGTTTTTCTATTTTTGATCGTAGTCGCGATCATTGTAAAAAACAAAGCAGAAATGATCGGGTTTTTTATGCAGAGCGGAGCGGCTGTTTTAACATTAAATATTGCAGTATTGGGATTAGGGTACTGGTTAGCCAGGTTTTTTCAACTTTCACAAAAACAGGCAATATCGATCGGATATGAAGTGGGTATCCAAAATGCACCATTGGCACTCATTATAGCCGGTACAATTATTGCTAATGGTACCATGATGATCCCTGCGGTAACGTATGGTCTTTTAATGTTAATTACAGGCTTTGCATTTTATTGGATCATGAAGAAAAATAGTGAATAAGTAGTATTCCACAATATAATAGCATGATACTTCACGCTTGTCTATCCGTAAAGCAGATATTTCGTAAAAAGTAAATTTATTTAATTTTTGTTTTTCGGATAGACAAGCATTGAAATTAGTGTTATAATTCTATAATTTTAATCACGGCTGTGAATAAAAGAGATCAAAAAATCAAAAATATACCAATATATCGTTTAAACTCAGGAGTAAGAATGAGACGCGTTTTTTATATACTTTTGCTGACAGTACCACTGTTCAGCAGCACTTTGGATGGACTTATTGCCCATGCAATGAAGAACAGTACAGTAGTCAAGGAAAGCCAGGCAGAAATTGAATTGTCAAGGGCCGCTTTGGATGAGAGTACATCCGCACATTACGGAAGTGTTGATCTTGTGGCGAGTTATACACATTTTAATCTTCCAAGAACTTTGACACCGCTTACGCCTGCAAGTATTATTAAGGGTGATTGGACGGAAATACCAACGACAGAAGACCTTTTTGGTACCGGAGTCATGTATTCAGTGCCGCTATTTACCGGTTTTGCACAAACAAGACAGGTAGAGATGGATGCGATCGCTACACAAGTTTCTCAAAGTAAGCTCTCCTTGACAAAAGAGCAGCTGGTATTTAATGTTGCTTCACTGTATCTCACTATTTTGTCACTTCAGGATATGACGAGTGCACAGAGAAAGCATGTTGAAACGTTGAGACAGCTTGAAGAGATGATCTCCAATGAAGTAAAATTTGGAAAAAAACCACCGATAGACTTACTTAAAGCAGAGAATGACCTAAAGGGAAATGAATCTTATCTTGCAGTACTTAAAGGTAATATCGCTATTACAAAGGCATCTTTGAGCTCTTTGGTAGGGTTGGATCGTATAGGAACTATTAAACCTATCAAAGTTTCTGTGAAGAAACCAAAATATTCTATCAGTAAATTGTTGGGGCAGAGTGATTCTTTACATAAAGTGGTCATTGCCGATCTCAATCTTGAGAAGGCAGCAAAGGGAATAGAGAAAAGTGAATCCAGTCTGCTTCCTCAAGTTGATCTGAACAGTTATTACGGATATAACTATGGAGAAAATGATCCAACTCACCCTCGCGCAGGAGACTTTGAAGATACAGAAAACTGGCAGATCGGGGTCAGTGCCACATGGAAGATATATGATTTTGGAAAACGTGATGCTGTGACACAACAGGCAAAGATCGTAAAGCTCAAGGCTAAATTTGCTAAACAACAGATGCTTCTGGATCTCAAAAAATCCCTCATCGAAGCATTAGAGAAGATGAAGCAGGAGTATGCAAATTATCAAAGTAATGTGACACAGCTTACTTTGGCTAAAAAAAGTGAAATGATCGAAAATGTGCGTTATAGCAATGGTGTGTCTACGATCAATGACCTTCTTTATGCCAAAAGTCAAACACATATAGCAACTGCAAAGTTGATAGAGAGTAAATATAACTATAAAAAAGGAAAGTTCTATATGGATTATTTATTGGAAAGAGGGGTTAAATAGTGACTAAGAAAAAAATGAGAATAGGTCAGAACTGTCTGATGATAAACGGAGAAAAGATATGAGGAAAATAATATTAATAGTGCTGGTTGTAGCAGTGGGTTTCGCTGCTGTCATGCTTTTTAAAACACGTAAACAGAGTGTAGAAGATATTCCAGTTGTAGAGCCTGTGACTATCTCGATGAAAGTCGTTTCTGCAAGCACTGAGAAGTTGGTGCAGACCCGACCTTTTCTGTCTCAACTTGCTTCCAAGCAGATCGCTGCAATTTCCAGTAAACTGAGTGGCCGCATAAAAGCAGTGCATGTCAAAGAAAATCAGATAGTCAAAAAAGGAGACCTTTTACTGCAGATCGATGATCTCGAAATCATTGCAGCTGACAAATCAGAAAAAGAGCTTCTTGCCGCTCAGGAAAAAGAGGTGAAATTTGCTAAAAATCTTCATAAGCGAAACAAGTCTCTATTTAAAGTGGGCGGGCTCTCCCGTGAAGCATTGGAAGCTTCAGACGTCTCTGTTACAACGAAAGAGGCCGCACTTGAAGGTATCAGACAAAAGATCGTCGAGCTTGGAGTGGAGCTCAATTATCTCAATATTCTGGCTCCCTTTGGCGGTACTATCGGTACTATTGTCTCACGTGAAGGAAACCTTGCCACTCCAGGTAAGCCATTGCTCTCCATTAACTCTATAGATCGAAAAATTACTTTTAGCTATGTCCCCGGAAAAATTGCTATCCAACCAGGACAAGAGGTATTTGTAAAAGATGAAAAAATAGGTCAGGTCATTAACCTCTACAGTGATGCCGATAATGGTCTTGCTGTGGCGGAAGTCAGTGTTGAGGTGCCTCTTATTTACCCTAATAACAGTTATTTAACTATAGATGTAGTTATTTTTTCAGATAGCGGGTGTTCTGTTCCTATCAATGCACTTATTATGAAGAAAGAAGGGGCGGAACTTATGCTTTATCAAGATGGTCGGTTTGCTCCTTTTTCTGTCAATATCATTGCGGACAACAAAACAAATGCACTGGTAGAACCTTGTCCTTCAGCGCCAATGGCTATTGGGGCAGCAGCCAAATTGAGTGAACTGCCGGGGCGCGCCAGAGTTCTGATCAACAGGGGTGATGCACATGGAAAAGAGTAGTTTTATTGAGAGGCTTTTACAACGCCCCTTTTTGATCTATGCCATTCTGGGACTCTTCATTATTTTTGGAGTAATGGGGTATAGCAAAATGGATCGTAAACTCTTCCCTGAGTCTGATTATCCTGTCGTTGCTACCGTGATCGTGCAGCCGGGTGCTTCGGCAAAAACGCTGGCATCCAATGTTGCCGTTGCAGTGGAAAAAGAACTCTACACTATAGATAAGATCCGCCGGGTCTACTCCACTACCATAGATGAAGTTACTGTCATATCGGCTGAGTTTGAATATAGTAAAGATCTCTCCACAGGAGCGAGCGATGTCAGTAATGCATTAGATAAAATACGCTCTATCTTGCCACCTGATATCAAAGAACCTCAGATCCATAAAATTTCTGCTGCCACGCCACCTGTTGTGGTCATTGGGGTCAGTTCCGATCATCTTCCGATGATCGATCTGCGTCAACTTGCAGAAACGAAGGTGAGAGATGCGATTCTCCTGGCAGATGGTGTTGCCAATGTTGAAGTCTTTGGCGGGTATAAAAAAGAGGTACAGATTGTTCTTGACAAAGGTAAACTGGATGAACATGGACTCGGCCTGAATGAAGTAATGGCTACCTTGAAGAGTAATGATAAAGATTATGCTGTCGGTTTTGTCAGCAATACCAAAGAACATTTTCTTCTAAGATCACCGGGTAAAGAAGAGACTATTCAACATCTTCGTTCATTGAGTTTAAATCCATCTGTGAACCTGGGTGATGTAAGTAAGATCTATTTTGGTCATTATGAAAACAGTGCTGCTTATTATGCGAATGGCTATCAGGGTATTGCACTCTCTGTGCAGCGTGGATCAGAAGATGACGTATTGGGTACGATAGACAATGTAATGGCAAAAGTAGCAGAAGTAAAGAAACAGTATCCTGATCTGCGTATGGAAGTTACAGATACACAGGGAGAGACAATCAGCCTGAGTATAGATAATATGTTTGACTCTCTAAGTGATGCTATTATTATGTCTACCATCGTGGTATTTATCTTCCTTGCCAGTTTCAGACAGGTATTTATTGTTGTTGTGACTATTCCTATAGTCTACTTAGCCACTATTGCCCTTATGTGGTTGTTTGGATTGGAACTTAATATTATTACACTGACGGGTATTATTCTGGCACTTGGCTTGCTACTGGATGATACAGTGGTGGTCATGGAGAATATCGAGAGGCACTATAAGGAAGGGGGCGGAGATATTGACGCCTCGGTTATAAGGGGAACAAAAGAGATTCTGTTTGCTGACCTTTCTGGTACCGTTACTACCATGTTGGCGCTTTTTCCTATTCTTTTTGTCGGTGGTTTTCCTCAGACGATGTTCCAACCATTGGTAGGTACACTGCTTCTGGCACTTACGGCTTCTTATTTTGTATCTATCACGCTGGTTCCTCTGCTTTCTCTCAAAGTATTGGTGATTGAGTGGCCTTGGTTGATTCGTGTAGAAAAGATATTTGCCCGTTTTTCAGATGCAATGGCAGAAGAGATCCAGAGCTTTTTTGCTTCAAGCGTCAAGTTGGCACTCTCAAATAAAATCGTTTTGGTCTCTTTTTTCGCAGGGCTTTTTCTGCTTTTTGTGATGAGTGCAAAGCTTATTATGCCGGTTGTAGGTCAGGAACTTATGCCTCCTATGGATACGGGAGCGATAAAAGTCTCTATTACTGTTGATCCAAACCTGCCCATAGAGGAGAGTCAGAAGATCGTTACACAGGTCAATACTATCCTGAAAGAGAATGGTCCTCTTCTCTATATGTCTTCACAGATAGGGAGTGAGCCTGGAATTATGAGTATTGGTAGCGGTAGCGGTATTGACAGTATTAGAATTGTTGCGACTTATATCAATCGACTTGAACGGGAAGACACTATCTATGAGATCAACCGGAGATTGCGACCTCTTATTGCTAAAGTTGAAAATATTAAGAGTGTTGAAGTGGTTGATACGGGTTCATCAGTCTTGAAAAGTATCCGTGCAGCGATTGATGTGACTCTTTACAGTGACAGTATTGATGAGCTTGAGGCAGTAGCCGATAAAGTTGAAGAGGCTATGTATAAAACGCAGGGGCTTATTTCTGTTATGAGAACCTGGTACAGTGATAAAACGGTTTATGATCTAGAGATAAATCAGGCAAGGGCTTCATTCCATGGCTTGAACAGTCGTGAAATTACCAAGCAGTTAGAAGGGGTTATCAGAGGCGGAATAGTTTCGTCTTTCCCGTTACAGAACAGTATTGATCTTGGTGTGCGTGTCTGGCTTCCAAAGGAGCAGCGCAATGCAATGGAAATCCTTCAAGTCACCCTGCTTGATACACCAAAGGGTAAAATTCCTTTGAATGCTGTTGCTTCTTTTTCTAAAGTGAAAGAGCCAACGAGTATTACCAGAGAAGGATTGAAATATACGCTGAATGTGTATGGTTCAAGAGAGACGGCTTCTATTTCTCATATTATGGCGAGTTTTAACAAAGCATTTGAAGGTGTAGAACTACCAGCATCTGTGACTATGGAACAAAGTGGTGACATCAAACAGTCTAAGATTGCAGGAGAAAGAATGGGTGCAGGGATCGGTATGGCTATACTGTTTATCTTTTTCAGTTTGATCGCTATGTTCAATAGTCTGAAAGTGGCTATCATGGTAACGCTTTCTATCCCAATGATCATTATTGGTGCGGCATGGGGGAACCTGATCATGAATTATCATACGTCTATGCCGGCGATGATGGGATTGATCCTACTCTCGGGTATTATCGTAAATAACGCCATCCTGCTGCTGCATTTTGCCATGGAACAGATGGAAGCAGGGATGAACAAAACAGAGGCGATGATCGAATCGATTCGTCTGCGTACGCGACCGGTTGTCATGACCACTTTTGCGGTATCTGTCGGTATGCTTCCAGTTGCCATGGGATCGGCTATTGGTCTTGAGCGTTTGGCACCACTTGGAGCCGTAGCGATCGGCGGTCTGATGGTCGGTACCTTCTTAACACTGCTCTTTATTCCTATTATCTTTATTTTAATCACTAAAGATAAAAAAGAAGAGCCTGCAAGCTAAGAAAATATTTAGCTTGCGACCCAGTGCACAATTTAAATTTAATTATAAAACAGATATTTTGTCTTATGGATAGACAAACGTTAAATATCATAGTATAATAAAATACTATGAAAGATAAAATATATCATCCCCGATCCTTGGAACTTGAAGAAGGTTTTTTTTCCGATCGATACTATGACAGCTATGAGATGATGGCAATGAGTACAAGTAACTGG
>JAGGRU010000291.1 GCA_021159425.1 Sulfurovum sp. | reverse complement strand
GGGGCGCAATCGATGCGTTAGGGTACGGGAATGTCGGGAGGCAGACTTTTCACGTGTAGGGGCAACAACTATTACATGTCCCAAAGGTTTAAGTGCCTCAACTAAAGCCAAAAGCCCTTTAGAATCAAAACCATCATCATTTGTAACTAATATTTTCTTCATAAAATTTCTTTAATATAAATTTGATTAATGCTATTATAACCTTTTTGGTATAATACTTGAAATTATATATTAAATCAGTATTTTAAAGGACAAATCGTGCAAAAAGAGCCGATGTTAAGACCAACGTATGTAAAACTTTCAGAAGAACTGGAAAATCTAAAAACCACAGAACGTGGTGTGATAGCTGCTATTATAGATGAAGCAAGAGCCCAGGGTGACTTAAAAGAAAATGCAGAGTACCATGCAGCCAAAGATGAGCAGGGTTTGATGGAAGCACGTATCACTGAACTGACTGATGTAGTGGGACGTGCGCAAGTCATAGATCCTTCAACGCTTGCACATGTGCGTATCTCTTTTGGTTCAACGGTTGAATTGATCGATCAAAGCACAGATGAAGAAATAAGCTATACGATAGTTGGTGGACAGGAATCCAATCCTTCAAAAGGGTTTATATCTATTCAGTCACCAATGGCTAGAGCAATGATGGGAAAAGAAGAGGGTGATGAAGTAGAACTTATATTGCCTGCAGGTAAAAAGATATATGACATCGAAGAGGTGTCTTATGTTGAAATTAATTTAGATTAAAGAGGACAAAATGATGAATGTAGGTGTAGTAGGTGCCAGTGGATATACTGGGCTTGAACTGGTAAAAATGTTAGTGACACATCCAAACTTTAGATTGACATACCTTGCTACAACGCAAGGTGATACAACGATAGAAAAATTGCATCCTTCACTGGAAGATGTGATAAGTCTTAAAGTAGACAAAGCAGATGTTTCTGATGTAGCAGAAAATTGTGAGTTGGTTTTCCTTGCACTTCCTCATAAAGCATCAATGGGATTTGCAAAAGATCTTTTAGCTAAAGGTGTGAAAGTAGTGGATCTTTCTGCAGATTACCGTTTGGAATTAGATACTTATGAAGAGCATTATTGCGAGCATGAAGACAAAGAGCATTTAAATGATGCTGTATATGCGCTTATTGAGTATTATCGTGAAGAGTTGAAAAATACTAATCTTGCAGCAGGTCCAGGGTGTTACCCTACTGCTACACTGCTTGGTATTTTACCGTTCATTCCGTATATCGATACTTCAGCACCTTTATTTGTAGATGCAAAGTCAGGAGTGAGCGGGGCAGGTAAAAAACTTTCTGAGAGTACACATTTTGTCAATGTAAATGATAATATTTTTGCTTATAATCCTTTAAAACATCGTCATGCACCGGAAATTGCAGAGAAGATAGAAAAAATTCATGGTGCTAAAATGAATGTGAATTTTGTACCACATCTTATTCCTGCTACTCGTGGGGAATTAGTTTCTGTGTATGCTACATTGAAAGATCTCGATATTGATCCTTTGGAAGTTTTGAAAGCGTATTACAAGAATGACCCGTTTATTCGTATACGTGAAACACCGGTGAATATAAAAAGTACAGCGGGTACTCACTTTTGTGATATCTTTGCTGCAAAGAATGGAAACGGGTTATTTGTATCTTCTGCTATAGACAACTTATTGCGTGGTGCGAGTTCACAGGCGTTGGCTGCTGCTAACTTGATGTGTGGGTTTGATGAAGGGTTGGGATTGCCTGTCATCGCTTATGTTCCGTAAGGATTGAACTATAAACGTAGTTCTTGTATTGCAAAGTGATAAGTAATACAGACTGTGAACTTGATACTCTCTTCATTTTTTTAGAAAAAACGAAGCAAAAAAGCGTCACGGTTCTCAAATCGCTCCGCTTTCAAGGGTGTTCACCGTGACAAGAAAGAGCAATTAGAAGGGAAGAGAAAAGAAGAATATGATTGAAATAAAAGAAAATGCCTTATTTATAGCTGATTCTCACTACCCCCATCATGGCAATGAATTCCTCGAATTACTTCAAAAATTAGAGAGTGAAGAAATAAAAATCTCTCAACTCTTTCTAATGGGTGACAATTTTGATCTACTCTTTGGCTATAACGATTATATTCAAACTTTCTCTTCAAAAGCCATAGAGTTACTCCAAAAACTTTCAGCAAAAATAGAAATACACTACTTTGAAGGCAATCATGACTTTTGTCTAAAAGAGTTATTTCCAAATATAAACGTTTACAGTAGGGAAGAACAGCCAATTATGTTTACATTAAGTGAAAAAAAGGTTGCTATCTCACATGGAGATAAATATGTGACAGGTTTTGCTTATGATCTTTACTGTAAAGTGGTACGAAACAAAACTACACTTACTGTACTTAAGCCTTTTGAAAAATCTATTATAGACCATCGTATGAAAAAACTTTCCCAAAAAAATATTTGCCACAGCTTTCATGGATTTAAACAGAGAGTGGAAGAGATACTGAAACATTACAGAGATGCAGATATGGTGATAGAAGGACATTTTCATCAAGCTAAAGTACTTGGGAAGTATATTTCTTTACCTTCACTTGCCTGTCAAGGGCAAGTATCGGTAGTGCGAGAGGGAGAGATAGCGTTTATTAAGCTATAGCAGCTATAGGCTCTTTTTCTTTGCAAAGCTTATCTGTATAAAAACTTCCAAATGGTACGAGTGAAAGTATGAAGTAGATCAGTGCCTCTTTCTTGTTAAATGGTACTTCTTTCATAGATTCAAGCAGTTGATAGACAAATACCATAAAAAGTAGACCATGTATCATACCCATTACTTTGGTAGCTATAGGAAATCCAAAGCTATATTTGAGTGGCATAGCGATGAACAGCAGGATGATAAATGAATATCCCTCTATTTTATTGATAAGACGGAATTTTTTTAATTCAGACATATATTCTCCTAATTAGTGTTAATTTTCGTGAGTATAGCAGAAGATGTTTAACAAAGTATACTTTTAAGTTATAATATCTATTATCTTTAAAGATCACAGGAGAATACAATATGACAACAGAAAATATACCAGAGTATGATTTTGATATTATAGAACTGATAAAAGAGGGATTTCGCCGCATAGAAGGTGTTAAGGGAACCTTTGTTGCTGCCTTTGCCTTATATATTTTTGCTGCTATTATATTGCAAATAGTATTGGGATATTTTTTCCCTTCTCCTCCGGCACCTGCCGAACCAAATTATTTGAATCAGCAAATCGTTACTATTTTAAGTTATCCCGTGCTTATGCCACTTATGGCAGGGATCATTATGCTCGCTATCAACCATTCACGTGGAGAAGAGATAGAGTACAGATCTATCTTTAATTATTACCATTTAACAGGTACGCTGTCCTTTGCAGCTATTCTCATCTACATCATGACAGTGATCGGTTTTGTTCTACTTATTCTTCCCGGGATCTATTTGAGCATTGCCTATGTCTTTACTTTACCGCTTATAGTGGACAAAAATATGACGGTGTGGGAAGCTATGGAGTTTTCAAGAAAGTCTGTGACAAAACACTGGTTTAAAGTATTTGGACTACTGTTTCTCTTAAGTCTCATGATGGCTGTAGGGACACTTGCTTTGGGTATAGGACTGATCTGGGCTATACCGTTGATGTTTGTTACCTTATATGGTTTGCTTTATCCTTTGATCTTTGATGGAGTAGAGGAGTAATTCCTTATCCTATCAACTCCGAACAAAGATCAAATCTGTTATGCGTCATCAAATGAACTTTTCCATGCTCTTTCATTACGTCGTCAAAGATTTGTTTTGAAAGGGCAAAACCTACTTCCTGTTCTTTGTCCTCACCATCCATAGCAGCTAAATTCATTTCATCTATGATATCTTTAGGTACAGAGATACCCGGGACTTTGTCGTTTATGAAGTTGGCAGTTCTGGCTCTTACTATGGGAAACTGACCTAGAACAAGGTGGGCTTCTTTCGCAGTGTCTCTTATGCTTATCTCTTTTGCTTCTTCAAAAAGTGCTAAAAGTTCCTTCGCATTTTCTAAGTTATACACAGGTTGTGTGATGATGGCACGTGCTCCATAATTTAGCTTTTTAACCATACGTTTTTTAAGAGAGTTCATGTCCTTTGCTGTAGCATTGGTTACCGCAAAAGGGTAGATGGGTTTTGGAGCCGGCTTTAGTGCTTTGTTGCTGTAGTCCACACCGTTGTTAAGGTGGTAAATGATGCTTAGAAGCAGGGTAGAGTCACGTTCGAGTACACCTTTGACATCCGGTTGATCTGAAAATTTGGCAGGGTCACCTGTCAGTGCTAAAATACAACGCAGGTCAAAATCATTTGCACCGAGCAGGGTAGACTGTAAAGAGAGTTTGTTCTTGTCTCTCATACTCATTGTAGCGATGACTGGTTTATTGAATGTCTGCTGTATTTTTATGGCAGAGAGCACACCTGACATCTTTAATTTTGCTAAAGGATTGTCTGTGCAAGAGAAGCCTGTAACCTTCTCTTGTAAGTTATACTTTTTGATATCTTCTATAATACCATCTATGGATGCTCCATGTGGAGGATTTATCTCAACAGTAATAAATTTTTTCTCAAGACAAAGGATGTCGCAAAACTTTTCAAACATGTTATATACTCTTTTATATATGTATTTATTGCTATAATTCTATCTAAAATATACGTAGGGTCGGTTTACCGACAGATAAAATATTCTATAGAAGGAGAACATATGCCTAAATTAGCCGTATTTGACTTTGATTCAACACTGATGGATGGTGAGACCATCGACTTTTTAGCAAAGCCGCTTGGACTTGAGGAACAGGTTGCAAGTATTACAGAACGTGCTATGGAAGGTGAATTGGATTTTTTTAAATCACTTGTTGCCAGAGTTGCTCTTTTGGAAGGTTTGGAAAAAACCAAGGTGGATGCTATTTGTGAAGACTTGCCTATGATGCCCGGTGCTTTTAAAGTAGTGCAGGGACTGAAAGAACGTGGATATACGGTTATCTGTTTTTCCGGTGGATTTAGAAATGCTACAGCCCCGGCAGCAATAGCACTGGGCTTAGATGCAGATTTCTCAAATTTTTTACACTCTGAGAAGGGTATTCTTACCGGACAAGTCGGTGGAGAGATGATGTATTCAGATGCCAAAGGTGACATGATCGTACGTATGCAAAAGTTACTTGGTGTATCACGGGAAGATACACTGGTAGTTGGGGATGGTGCAAATGACCTGAGTATGTTTGCACATGCTGATACCCGTATAGCATTTTGTGCAAGACCTGTATTGAAAGAGGCGGCTACACATTGTGTGGATGAAAAAGATTTGACACAAATACTTGACATTGTAGATAGCATTTAATGAAAGAAAAAAATCCTACACACTTTTGCAGTATCAAAGGTATTGTGGGAGAAGTTCTAAAACATAAAAAACAGTTGATATACGGTAACATCATTGCCATTCTTGCTACACTTCTTGTAGTGACCATACCACTCTTTATCCCTCTGATGGTAGATGAACTTCTTCTTGGAAACGATCATCATTTTATTGCTTTCATTTCAGAATATATTTTTACTTCCGATACAAAAGGCTATGTGCTTGGTATTTTAGCTTTAATTCTTCTCTTACGGCTCTTAAGTACCTTACTCGCGATAATTCAGACTAAAATATTTGTTTCCATATCAAAAAATATTACATTCAAAATGAGAGAGTCTCTGCTTCGTCATCTGAAAAGAGTTTCACTCAAAGAGTATGAGATGATGAGAGTAGGGGCTGTGACTTCCAAGCTTGTTACTGATGTTGAGACCATAGACAGTTTTGTATCTTCGACTATCTCAAAATTTATTGTTGCAGTGCTGGTACTTTTCTTCTCTGCAGTTGTATTGCTTTGGATACATTGGCAGTTGGCTCTGTTTATTTTGATCACAAATCCTATTGTGGTACTCTTTACTGTAAAGTTGTCCAGAAACATTGGTAAGCTTAAAAAGGAAGAAAATCAGGCCATAGAATTGTTCCAGTCTTCTTTAACGGAGACACTTGAACTCTTTCATCAAATTCGTGCAGCCAACAAAGAGGAGTACTTCTTCAAGCAGAGTGAAATAAAAGCAGATGAGCTTAGAGAACATTCTGTAAATTACGGCTATAAAAGTGATGCTGCTATCAAATTCTCTTACCTGGTTTTTTTATCGGGATATGAAGTGTTCAGAGCTGTGAGTATTTTGGCAGTTGCTTACAGCAGTTTGAGTGTTGGACTTATGTTAGCGATTTTCTCTTACCTCTGGGTCATGGTTTCTCCTACCCAGGATATTATCAATTTTCAGTATGTTCTTGCTACTGCCAAAGCAGCATGTAAACGAATCAATACAGTTTTTGAAATGGAACAGGAGCCGATAGTTGAGGAGAAGATCAATCCCTTTGAAATTTCTGAAAGCATAGGTCTGGAGGTGAAAAACTTATCATTCTCATACATTAAAGATAAACCTATATTAGAAAATATTAATATGAAGATAGATAAAGGCTGTAAAGTAGCTATTGTCGGTGCAAGCGGCAGTGGAAAGACCACTCTTGCAAATATACTGGTAGGTTTTTACCCTTTTGAAGAAGGTGAAATACTTTATGGAGATATTTCAAACAAAGCCTTAAAACTTTCTACGATTCGTGAAAATATTCATCTTATTTTACAACATCCTAAACTCTTTAATGATACAATGTTGTTTAACCTGACGCTTGGAGACGAGTATAGTGATGAGCTGTTGCAAAAAGCTTTGCATATTGCACAACTCGATGAAGTCATTGAGCGTTTAGAGTTAGGTCTTGATACACTTGTAGGGAAAGATGGTATCAAGTTGAGTGGGGGACAGCGGCAGCGTGTGGCTATTGCAAGAATGGTTTTGTCTGATCCTAAAGTAGTCATATTTGATGAATCTACTTCTGCATTGGATGTGCATACAGAAGCAAAGCTTTTTGAAGCTTTACACAGTTTTCTGGAAGAGAAAACAGTCATCACCATAGCACACAGGATCTCTACGATCAAGAGTGCAGAGTTCATTTATGTTCTGGAA
This sequence comes from Sulfurovum sp., assembly GCA_021159425.1. Lineage (GTDB taxonomy): Bacteria > Campylobacterota > Campylobacteria > Campylobacterales > Sulfurovaceae > Sulfurovum. Next base: position 142 of record JAGGRU010000291.1, on the reverse strand, counting down.
GATGGAAAAGTAGTGGATAGCGGGTCTCCGCAAGAACTGTTAACAAAAGATGAGAGCTACTTCAGTAGCATGATTTAAGGAATCAATTTGGATATTATTCAAGCGATAATCATTGGTATTATCGAAGGTTTTACAGAGTTTT
>JAGGRU010000081.1 GCA_021159425.1 Sulfurovum sp. | reverse complement strand
CTATTATTAATACTAGCTATAAAGATGATCTGGGGTTTAACCTGGGGTTTGCCAAGGATACTTTTGAAAAACACAAATCCCAAAATATTATAGGATGTTCTTTTCCGATACATGAAAACATATCTCAAAAATTTTTCAGTTTCACCGACTCTTATCTCTCTAAAAATGATGATGATCAGATAGCTGTTTTACAGGTGAGTTATAGATATATGGAAGCGACACAAGCATTTTCTCAATTAAAAAAACTTATAAAAAACTATCCCTCTGTCAAACAGGCAAAAGCTTATAGTTTTGTCAATGACCATTGTCACGATGAAATATTTTTAAATGGATATGATACGAGTAAGCCTGCTCTGCAAGAGATGATGTTTTACAGAAAAGAAGCATTGGTCTTGTCAAATAAATTGAGTAAAAACAACTTGTTGGAGGAGGACATTATTAAAGATGGTGTACATTATAAATTACTCTCCATGTCAACAACTAATCCTATTGATAAAGATGTAAAAGTGCTATATACTCTTTTACTCGATAATAGTAAGTTCTATGATCAACTGAAAAATCTTAATATTTTAATAACTCTCATATCTCTCATGGGAATTATTGGTATTTTCATTATGAGTAAAGTAAGAGCTAAAGAGATCAAACTGTCTGATCAAGACAACTTTATACAAAGTGCCATGCATGAAATAAAAACACCTTTGAGTATCATTACCTTAAATAATGAACTAAGGCAGTTAGAACAGGGTACAGATACTTACAGTGAAGAGATCGACAGTGCTTTGAAAGTGCTGCATAACTCTTACCGTTCCATGAGTTTTATCATGACGAAAGATCAAGTGGGTTATGAGATCGAAACACTTGATTTAAGTGAAATTGTAAAAAAACGCATTGAGTATTTTCAAACAATTGCTGCCGTGAATGATAAAAAGATCACTTTTGATATTGACAGTCATTGCAGAATAGACATATCATTAATAGAATTATCCAGGCTCATAGATAACAGTTTATACAATGCCATTAAATACAGTGCTGTAGGTTCCCCTATTGAAGTAATACTTGCCAATAATGTACTCTCTTTCCATAATTTAGGTAAAGCAATAGAAAATAAAGAGAAAGTCTTTAATAAATATTTTAGAGAAAACAAAACTGTGGGTGGTTATGGTTTGGGACTGAGTATTATCAAAGATATTGCTGACAAGTACCATATCGATATTGAATTACAATCTGATACAGACAAGGGTACAATTTTCACTTATATCTTTCACTATCATACGAATGACATAGTATAACTGTTAAGATGTATGTATGAAAATTTTACTGCTTGAAGATGATATTCCACTTAATAAAGCCATAAAAAAAGTTTTAGAATTCGATCATCATACTGTTGATACGTTTATAGATGGTGAAAATATGATTGAAGCTATTGATCAGGGATATGATCTCTATATACTTGACATTAATGTACCTCGTATTTCCGGTTTGGAACTTTTAGATCTGATCCTGCATAAGAACGATCAGGCAAGAGTGATCATGATATCCTCAAATACAGATGTGCAATCCTTAGAAACAGCCTATGCTCTGGGTTGTGTGGATTATCTTAAAAAACCTTTTCATATTACTGAACTCAGAGCAAAGATCAATCGTCTGAAGCTATCTAGAGAGCACTTAGCCTCTACTATAAGTTTAAAGGTCGAAAGTGATCCTTTGGCCAAAAAAGAAAGAAGACTTCTAAATCTACTGTTGGACAATTTATCACTTGTTGTCACCTATGAGATGATAGAAAATTATGTGTATGAGAACAAACGTATGAGTATGGATGCTTTGCGGGCTTTAATGCGACGATTACGATCTAAACTCTCTGATGATATTATTGAGAATATCATAGATGAAGGATATACCATTTCCACTATATCTAACGCTTCTAATGAAGACAGAGAAAAAAGTATCACACAAAAAATGGAAGCATTAGAAGAGGAGAATAGACTTCTTAAGTTGGAAAAAGAAGTACTGTTAAAAAAATCAACTACGGATGCATGAACAAGTCTCTATAACAGTTATATTTTCAACAGTGTATTAGAAATATCCCTGAAAAGTGGACGCTTGCTTACTTTTTCATTCATACATAACTGTTTCAATTCGCTAAGAGCTTCTACCATTTCTTTATGGGCAGATAGATCTTCAGACTTGCATCTGTCTAACATATCTTCCAAAAGACAGCCAAATGCTCTTACTTCCAGCCTTTCAAAGGATTCACACTCTATATCATCAATGTTCTCATATAAAGTTGCAGCACCAAAATCTCCAAGTAGACTATGCCCATGTTCATTAATGAGAATATTATGGGAATAAAGGTCTCCATGCATCATTTTTCTGCTATGCAAGTGTGCTGAAGCTGAGGCAATTTCATTTGCAATACGTAGTATATGTGAAAGTACAAAAGTCGTATTTTCATCATACGTATCTCTTGTACATGTATCAAAGTTGGGTGGATTTCCTAAATTATTATAAGAAGATGGAATTAATGACAATACAAGACCTTCTTTTTCTTCATGATGTCCATGCAGCTTACCATGTAAAGTTGTTAAGTTCTCATGCATTCCTGCTGTGATACATGCCTGCATTTCATCTACAGGATAGCCGTCACTTGTCACTTCACCTTTAAATATTTTAATGGCAAAAGATTCTTCCTTCTCAAATAAACTGGCTCTTGAGATCACACCTGAAGCACCCTTGCCAAGCTCTTCATGAAGGATTATATCATTCCAGTGTATCTCTTTGAGTTCCTCTTCCTCTAATAAATGTTTATTGATAAAAGGATTTCCGGCACAGGCAAGCCATGAAAGACGTGGCAAGGCAAACAACCAGGATGGAAGTCTCTCTATCTGATTGGCAGAGATACGTAAAAGTTCAAGGTTTTTACAGGATGCCATAGTGTTTGGAAGTGAATGAAGTCTATTGCCGGCAAGCATACATTTTTGGAGTTTTGTTAAGTTTCCTATAGAATCCGGTAGTTTTTTTAATTTATTGTCAGTTAAAATAAGCCATTGTACCTTTAAAGGAAGTGCATTTTCCGGAAAGAGTGAAATTTGATTGGATTTAAATCCTATCATGCTCAATTCCGGACACTGAGCTAAAACTTTAGGAATTTCTTTAAACTCATTTTCTGACAAAAAAAGTATACGTAATTTTTTCAATCTTCCAAAGTCATCAGGTAGAGCAGATAATTGATTATTGGAAAGATCTAAGATTTCCAATGAGTCAGCAAGTTCAAATATCTCTGGAGGAAATATTTTCAAATCACACGATAACGAGAGTCTTATTGATCCAACCAGTTTTCCGGTACAAAGCTTTTCTAAAGTATTCATGGTCGTATTTTATCTAAATTAACTTACTCTGCTTCCAAAACCATTACTTCTCCAAAAGGAACTTCCTTCTCTTCCGGCATGACCCACATCACATCATAAGAGGGTTCCGTTTCGGGAAATGTACCCATACCATCTGTAAAATAGAGTAAAAGTGTAGGATAATTGATCTGTTGGTCTATATATTCAAATACCGGACGGAAGTCTGTTCCCCCTCCTCCAGATACTTCATAGTCCAAATTCTCACCGGGAAGAAAGATTTTGTGAGACTGGATCTTGGCATCTGCAGTGATCACATCAATTTCATAATTAGGGTAAGACTGCATGATGGAGTTGATCTCTCCTAAAAATGTAGTCAAGAGCGTTTCATCTACAGAACCTGAAGTATCGATGGCAATGACAATACGTAAAAGGTCAGAACTCAAGCTTGGTAAATAAATACCGCGATAAAGGTATTTCATATTAGGTGGAACAAAAGAGTAAGTACTTTTGGCATACGAAGCAATATAACCATAGAGTAACTCTCGCCAATCTACTTTATGCGAAAAATACTCCGGTACAACAAACTTCAAGTCTTGAGGTAAATTTCCCTGTCGGTTAAGCTTTTGAAAAATTTGCTCAAAATGTTCTTTCATCTCTTCACTCAATGACTCTAAGTCAGGTGTAGTGTTAGCCTCTTCTTTGTGATCACTTTTGTCAAACTCTGTATGGTCTGCATCGGGTGACTCTGTCATCTCTTTTTGAACTGTTTGATTTTCAGCATACACATCATCCGCTTCTGTTATCTGTTCTGTTTTCTGTTCTTCACTTGCATGCTCTTCATCAGAGTTCATCTCAGCACGAAGGAGTTCATACACCTCTTCAGCGTACATCCCGGAAAACTTTTCTTCATAATTGGCATATACAGGAGCCTGCATACCATTCTTGACCAACATTCCGTTGACCACATAGTCTGTGGCAGTCTGCCATAACCAGTTGGTTCTTCCTGAAGCTCTGTGCTGATGTTTAAGCACAGAATGCATCGCACCGTTTGCCATCATGAACTCTACTTCTGGAACTTCCAGCTTGTCAACATATTCAGAATTATAAGTCATTCTTTCACCATCTGAAGAAAAAGTAAGAATCTCATTATTTTTCTCAAGTTTCAATGCAGATGCCAGCGTACCAAAGTACGGATGATCCAACATCAGTTTGGCTTTGGCTTTTTGTATTTTTTCTAAATGTGTCATAGGTGGATTATAGCCAATAACCATAAAGGCAGTATGTAATTTGGATTTTTACTCTCGTTCCCATGCTCCTGCGTGGGAATGCATATATAGGTTTATGCGTAGTGTAGAATTTGTTTTGCTTATTGTGTTGATGTATACATTCCCATCGAGGACGATGGGAACGAGGGAACATTTCAGTTTCCTTCTTTGCAATCATACTCACAATCTACTAATACTTTACAATTAAATCCACTTATAATTTCATTTACAGTATTATTTATGATCACATAAAAGAGGTGTATTGATGTTGCAAAAACTTTTCGGAACCTTCGATCTTAAAACTGAACTCACCGCAGGTATGTCTGTCTTCTTGGCGATGATCTATATCATCCCTCTCAATGCACTTATTCTCTCGGAAGCAGGCATGCCCTACGAAGCAGTAGTTACGGCTACGGCACTCATAACCATCTTTGCCACAGCCACAAATGCCATCTATGCCAAAACACCTATTGCACTGAGTGTAGGAATGGGATTGAATGCCTACTTTACATTTGGATTGGTCAAAGGTTTGGGTATGACCTGGCAAAGTGCTTTAGGTGTGGTCTTTGCTTCAGGTGTGATCTTCATACTTTTGAGCCTCTCTCCTTTTAGGCGTATCGCATTACAGCGTATCCCTATTGATATTCGTCGTTCTATTGCAGCTGGTATCGGAGCTTTTTTAGCCTTTATTGCTTTAAAACAGATGGGTATTGTTGTACCCGACCCTGTTACTTTTGTAAAACTCGGGACACTATCAGAGCCTTCTGTGCTACTTGGCTTAGGTGTGACACTTCTCGTTTTCATTTTACATGCCAACAAAGTACAGGGATCTTTCATTATTGCTATTGCCGCAGGTGCTATAGTTGCATGGATGACAGGACTCAGCAAACTACCTGACTCACTTTTTTCTATGCCTGCATCCATTGCACCCATTGCCCTGGAACTGGACTTCAAAGCATTTTCCTCACTGGCAGTCATCCCTGTCGTCATCGCTTTTTTAGTCACAGACATTTTTGACTCCGTAGGTACACTCACCGGCGTAGGAGGAAAGATCTTTGATGACAATACAAAACTTGAAAAAACACTGCAGGTCGATGCTTTGTTCTCCTCTATAGGAGCACTACTCGGGCTCTCCACTGTTACCTCTTTTGTAGAGAGTGCGGTTGGGGTTGAACAGGGAGGACGTACTGGACTAAGCACACTCTTTACGTCAGTACTTTTCATTTTGACACTCTTTATGCTTCCTCTCTTTGCCTCCATCCACCCCAATGCAATCTACCCGGTACTCATCATGGTAGGGATCTTTATGTTCACTGATGTCGCCAAGATCGATTTTTCAGACTTTGCCACAGCAAGTTCAGCCTTTTTAACTATTACCATGATCCCCTTCACTACCTCCATCGCTACAGGATTAGCTTTGGGTATGGTGAACTATGTTATCATTAAAGCAGCAAAAAGAGAATTTAAAGATCTCAACCTTGAGTTGTTGTTCTTAACACTCTTTTCATCACTTATTTTATTTGTCTAGGAGAAAATTTATGGTTTATTACGGTTATGAAAAATTTGTAACAGATGTTAAAGAGTTGGTCAGAATAACAGAAGACTATAACCCTGACACTATCATTGGTATTGCCAGAGGCGGATGGACATTGGCTCATGCTTATGCTTCAGCCACAGACAACCGTCAGCTTATGAGCATCAACTCCATACTCTACGATGGAGACCAAAGAGGTAAAGTCTGTGAGATTTTCAATGTCCCGGAATTGGGAAAAGCCAAAAAAGTCATTCTGCTTGATGACATTGTAGACTCTGGGCAGACTGTCAAAGAGGTTTTGAATTACCTCAAACACCACTTTCCCAAAGTAGAATTCAAAGTCGCTACAATTTACTATAAAAATACTGCTGTCATTCAGCCAGACTTTGCACTCTACGAAACAGATGAGTGGATCGAGTTTTTCTGGGAAAAGGATTATCTCTTAGATTAGAGATTTACTCCTTTTCCGGCTTAATGAACCCAATGGTTTTACTCTCAACTATTTTCGCTTCATAGATCAGATCTTCCAATGCTTTAGTGAGCTCTTTATACTGCTTGTCACTCTTCCGTTCCACTTCCATGATCTTCTTTGCTAAAGCATTATAGTGTTTGCTGAACTCTCGTAGTTTTTTAAATGTTCGGATAATGGCAATATTCACATCTGTAGCAACATCACTCTTCAATACGGTAGCTAACATATATATGCCTTCTTCAGTAAATACATAAGGAGTAACAGTTGAATGCTTAAGCGTATTGAACCGGTCACAATTTGTGACCAGTTCACTTTTCTCTTTTTCACTCAACTGAAACATAAAATCACTTGGGAATCTTTTTATGTTTCTTTTTACAGCTTGATTCAATACTTTTGTACTAACCTGATATAGTTCTGCCAGATCTCTATCGATCATCACCTGTATATTGCGTATAGTGAAAATACGGTCACTAATTTCACCCTGCACTATCAATTCATCCATCATCAGCTCCAATGTTTTAATAGACTATTGTAGTATGAAAAATTCGTGTACATGAAAAATATGACAAATTGACATTTTTTTCAAATAGATAGTAATTATAACTATATAAACT
>JAGGRU010000277.1 GCA_021159425.1 Sulfurovum sp. | reverse complement strand
GTGATTACCTTCATATCCTGATGGAAGGAAGTGTGAAGCTTTATAAAACATCTCCCAAAGGGTCTCAAATACAGATCAATCGTTTTAATGCTCCGGGGCTCATCGCAGAGTTTGCATGTTTTGAGCAGGAAGCTTTTCCTGCTACCTGTGAATTTGTAAGTGACGGGGCAATCGGATTACTTCATTTTGATAAACTTACTGAATATCTTTCTCAGCCAAAATTCTCTTTAGAACTTATCAAGTCGCTTACCGGAAAAGTGATGCTGCTCTCTGCATTGGTACATAAAGAGACCATTCTCTCTTCAGAAGCAAAAGTAGCTGATCTTATGATCAAAAAAGTGAATATATTTAACCGACTTAAAAATAATGAGATCGCTTCCATCCTTAATCTCACGCCTGAAACATTTTCACGTATTATGACAAAGTTTAAAAAAGAGGCTATTATCACTGTTGAAAAACATGAATTAACGATATTAAATATAGATGCACTTTATATCATTGTTGATACAAATACGATGAAAGATTGTACGAATTGTATCGCTGATTTTAAGGCTAAATTAGGATTAGCGTAGGGTCGGTTTACCGACCAATTGATCCTATTAAGTATATAACTCTTGTGGTCGGTGAACCGACCCTACGGAAGCACTATAATTCTAAAGAACTTCTTTTTCCCATGCCTCAAACGCATTATCAAAATAAACAAGTCTTTGCTTTTTAAATTCAACTGTTGAATAGAGTTTCCCATATTCTGTCAAGCCACTCTCTTTTGCCATCTCCTCAATAAGCGTATCGCATTCTTCTTGGGTTTTGGCGTGTACCATAGCAAAAAGGTTATAGGGCCAGTTCGGGTAACTTGGTCTTAGGTAGCAGTGGCTGACAGCGGAGAATTCTGCCATCTCTCTACCTATCTCTTCCCCTTTCTCTTCCGGAACTGCCCAGACAGACATGGCATTGGCACCAAAACCGGCTTTTCTGTGATTAAGGATCGTGGCAAAACGTCTCATGACACCTGACTCTTTCAGTTCATTGGCTATTTCAAAAAATTTATCATAGCTGAGACCAAGTTTTTCTGCTGCTTCTTTAAATGGTTCTTTAACTACAGAAATATCTTTTTGCAATTCTTTAATAACTGCTATGTGCTGAGGTGTAAGCTCTATCTCTTTATGTGCCAGTTTTTTGACCTTCTCTTTTTTGGCTCTTTTCCCGGTGGTATCCATTTTTACAGAAATTTTGAACATTTTAAGTGTAGGGAGGATGATGGCATCCTTTGCACCTGTACGCTCTTTAAGGATTTCAATGGTTTTTTCCAAACCTAACTTGGAGTCCGGTGCAACTGCCATCGTGAACCAAATGTTGTATTCATGATTTCTAAGGTAATTATGACTCACTCCCGGATGGGAATTGATGATCTCGGCGGCTTGGTCTATTTTGTCTTCATCTACTTTAAATGCAACAAGCGAAGATTTGTAACCTAATCTCTTTGTATCAAAGATCGCAGAAGTTTGTCTGATGATCTTTTCATTTTTTAGTTTATGTACAAGGCTTATTACCTCTTCTTCCGTAGAGTTCAGTTTTTCAGCCACAGCTTTAAAAGGTCTTTCTATCATAGGAAAGGCATTTTGCATTTCAAAGAGTAGTTCATTTTCCATTATTAGGGTGCTCCAATTTAGTTTTAATGTATAATTTTTTGTGATTATATTTAATAACAGTCTATCAAAGATTGATACACATCAAAGCAATTATGCTAAACTTTCGTTAAATTATGAATAACAATTGACAAAAGGGTACATATGTCTTTTTTCCCCATGTATATGGATATGAAAAATCTTAAGGTTTTAGTGGTAGGTGGTGGCTATATTGCTACAGAAAAGCTGGAAAAACTTGTAGATTTTACGACACAAATAACAGTTATAGCACTTAGAGTAGAAGATGAAGCTCAAAATATCATTGACAAGTATAAACTTGCACTTCATCAAAGAGCTTATAATGCAGGGGATATACAAGGCTTTGATATTGTCATTGTTGCCACAGATACAGTGGAGCTTCATAAAGCCATCTATGAAGAGTCCAGAGGAAGCAGAATACTTGTAAATTCTGTGGATAATACAGATTATTGTGATTTTATCTTTCCTTCTTATGTACAAAAGGGAGATCTGACCATTGCATTTTCTACAGGAGGTGCTTCACCGGCATTTGCAAAGCAGATACGTCGTCATTTTGAAAAGATCATTCCGGATTCTGTGGGTGAGTTTTTACAAAAGATGAAAGCACTGCGTTCAGAGATGCCTAAAGGGAAAGAGAGAATGAAGTATTTTGATGAGTTGGTAGAAGAATATTTCAAGAAACATTTTAAATCATAAATAAGGATTTGGCAGAATTTGACATAAACTTGATATAAATCAAGGTTATCTTAAATATAAGTCATTACAATAGTAAAAACTAAATAGGAGAGTTTATGTCTGAATTATACAAAGAAGCAATAGAAGTTGAGGGAGCAAATGTCCCATTTTTTACATACAAGGATGGAGAAGATCAGGTTTTTGAATTTGACACTTCAAAATGCGGACCACCGGATCCAATGGTAAATGCAATGGCAGGACTAAAACTGCTTGATGCTCCAAATAAAAAAGTAGTAATGATCAATCATAAAAGTCCTGGTGGATTAATTGCGAAAATAGGTGAAAATTATAATATTGATGAAGAAAAGCTTGATGATGGTCGTGTGAAACTTATTTTTTCTTATAAAGATGAAGAGAGTAAAAAAGCAGATCTTAATGCAACTCATTGTGACGGTTAATGAACTCTATAACAAGTGATTTTGCTCCCCCTCTTAAACTTATCGCTCCATTTTTTAAATATGGGGTGACCTTTTACCTCCTTTCTATGCTGGCATTGTTGTTCTTTGAGCCTACATTTAGCTATCAGCAAATGGATGTAGCAGGATGGGTTCACCTCTTTTTGCTGGGCTTTGTGATGATGATCATTTTTGGTGCTATGGCACAGCTCATCCCTGTGGTACTTGAATCAGGGCATGTGGTGGTGGATGTTTATTATGTCATACTGCCACTTCTTGGTATAGGTGCAGTTGTAATGGTTGCAGGGTTTTGGCTCATGCCGGTACTTTTACCCTATGGAGGTCTTTTGGTGCTTATAGGTATGCTTATTTTTGCCGCTGAAAATATTGCTACTCTCAAAAAAACAAAGATCAGAACACTGACAGTCGATACTGTTGCATGGAGTAATGGATATTTACTGCTTGGTATTCTTACCGGTTTTGCAATCGCTTTAGGTTTAAGCGGTGATCTTGGTATTAACGTTTCACTTATGCTTAAAGCTCATGTGTATGCAGTACTTGGCGGGTATGTGATCTTAACGATCATAGGATTGTCTTTAATTCTTATTCCCATGTTCTCCCTGGCACACGGTTTTGATGAAACCGCCATCAATAGAGCATTTAAATTGGTCATTACGGGTGTAGGTATTGTTTTCATAGGTGCACTTATAGCTCAGGAATGGCTGATGATGATAGGGTATGCGATCAATACGATAGGGATATTTTTCTATATGTGGCAAATTTACATCATTGCAAAATTGACCGTACGTAAAGAGGTGGATGTCTGGGCAAAGTCGATGATCTTTGCTTTTGTTTCATTGATACTTTCAATTATACTGGGATTGCTCTATTTTATAACAGATATTGAGAGTATGCTTCATGCTTCGGTATGGTTTATACTGTTAGGTTTTATATCTTCCTTCATTACAGGGCATCTCTATAAAATAGTGCCATTCCTGGTTTGGTTTGAACGTTTTGCACCATTGGTTGGTAAAGAGAAGGTTCCGATGCTTCATGAAATGTACTCAAAAGAGGGTGCAAATTTGATGTTTTGGTTTACTGTTTCAGGTGTGATATTGGGTGGTTTTGGATTGCTCTTTGAATCTGATGTACTCTTTAAAGCAGGTGGAAGTTTTATGTTTACCGGAGCTATATTTTTGTATATCACCATGAAGAAGATGTTGGCGTACGGAGAATAGATATTTTATTTCGTAGGGTCGGTTCACCGACCAATAGTTTTAATTTTAAAGGAAAATAAAAATGTGTAGTATTTCAAAAGAAAATGTATTTGATGCGATCGCCACGGTCATTGACCCCGAAGTAGGATTTAATTTGGTAGAGATGGGGCTTATTTATGATGCGATCATCTCTGAGGAGACATGTGATGTGCATGTGATCATGACACTCTCTACGCAAGGATGTCCTCTGCATCAAATGATCAAACAATGGGTCTATGAAGCAGTAGAGAGAATTGAAGATGTCGGTGCGATTGAAGTAGAAGTGGTTTGGGAGCCGGCATGGAATATTTCTATGGCAGACGATAACGTCAAAAATGCTTTAGCTGGTATGTAAGACAGGAACCTCGAACTTAGCCTTAAACAAGTTTAAGGTTCCTAATTAGGAGTCCTTAACTCCTAATTTCATCAACATAATTAAATCATTTTTACTACTTCATTCTTATAACTTATCTAAGACTTTTTCACTCCAATTTAAAATGTTACGCATTTGTGCAATTTATAACATTATTTACTTTTATTGATATGTATCATCTTTTCTATTGACCTCACTATGCTAAACTATATATGTTGTTATATGTAGTATATAACTATAAAATCAATTTACAAAGGAAGTAATATGGCTTTAAATAGAAGAGAATTTCTAAAATCTGCAGCAGCAGCATCTGCAGCATCTGCAGTAGGAATTGCCGTTCCGGCCAATCTTAATGCAGCAGCAACTGATGCGCAGAAAGATTGGAGATGGGATAAGGCAGCTTGTCGTTTCTGTGGTACGGGTTGTGGGATCATGCTTGCAACTAAAGAAGGTAAAATTGTAGCGGTTAAGGGTGACCCTGCAGCTCCTGTAAACAGAGGACTAAACTGTATTAAGGGTTACTTTAATGCGAAGATCATGTATGGTGCGGATAGACTTAAAACACCACTACTGAGAATGGACGACAAAGGTGAATTCGATAAAAAAGGTAAATTTAAACCTGTAAGTTGGAAACGTGCTTTTGATGAGATGGAAAAACATGCGAAAAAAGCGTTGAAGCATGCTGGACCAGAGTCTGTTGCAGTATTTGCATCTGGTCAATATACCGTTATGGAAGGGTACGCAGCTCAGAAAATGATGAAGGGTGGATTCCGTTCAAATGCTATCGATCCGAATGCTAGACACTGTATGGCATCTGCGGTTGTTGGTTTCTACCAGACATTTGGTGTGGATGAGCCGTCAGGTTGTTATGATGATATCGAAATCACAGATACTATCGTTACCTGGGGTTCAAACATGGCAGAGATGCACCCAATTCTTTGGTCAAGAGTTTCAGATAGAAAACTATCTAACCCGGACAAAGTAAAAATTGTTAATATTCAGACATATACACACAGAACGTGTGATATTGGTGATATCAACATTATTTTCTCTCCAAATACTGACCTTGCATTATGGAACTATATTGCACGTGAAATTGTAACGAGAGACGAAGCAGAAAAAATCATTGATTGGGATTTTGTTAAGAAAAACATCGTCTTTACAGCTGGACCGGTAAACATTGGTTACGGTCTAAGAAGAGCAGGCGAAAAATCAATCACTCCTGTGAATGCAGATGGTTCAGCCGGTAAATATACTAAACTTGAAATGGAAATCATCGATAAAGAGATGAAAACTACTGTTTCTGCCAAAGAGGGTCCTTCACTTGAGCCATACGGTTACAAAGAGGGTGATGAAATGAAACATAACCCAGGTACACTTAAACACTGGCACATCTCTTTTGATGATTACAAAAAATCTTTAGAGCCATATACATTAGAGTATACAGCTAAAATCACTAAAGGTGATCCAAATGAAGACATTGAAGAGTTTAAGAAAAAACTTCAGGGTCTTGCAGATCTTTACATTGAAAAAGGAAGAAAAGTCGTTTCATTCTGGACAATGGGTATGAATCAACATACACGTGGTACTTGGGTAAATACACTTTCTTACAATGTTCACTTTATGCTAAATAAACAAGCTAGACCAGGTTCTGGAGCGTTCTCTTTAACTGGACAGCCTTCAGCATGTGGTACAGCTCGTGAAGTTGGTACATTTGCGCACAGATTACCAGCAGATATGATGGTTAAAAATCCTAAGCATAGAAAAATTACTGAAAATAGATGGAAAGTTCCTAATGGAACTATCAATCCTGTAGGTAATCAACACATTATGAAAATCCACCGTGATATTGAAGATGGTGTTGTTAAGTTTGCATGGGTAAATGTTTGTAATCCTTACCAAGATTCAGCTTCTGCAACTCACTGGATTAAAGCAGCTCGTGAAATGGATAACTTTATCGTTTGTTCTGATGGTTACCCAGGTATCTCTGCTAAAGTTTCTGACCTTATCTTACCAACTGCTATGATTTATGAAAAATGGGGTGCTTATGGTAATGCTGAGCGTCGTACACAACATTGGAGACAACAAGTACTTCCAGTTGGTGATTCAATGTCAGATACATGGCAGTGGATTGAGCTTTCAAAAAGATTTACAGTTAAAGATGTATGGGGTGCTGCACCACTTCGTGGAGGCAAATCACTTCCAGATGTAAGAAAAGCTGCTCATGCAATGGGTTATACTGATGATACTACAATGTATGAAATTCTTTTTGCAAATAAAGAGGCTAAGTCTTACAAAGTAGATATGGAATCATTCCCTCAAAAAGATTATGATAACTCTGAGTGTAATGGTGATAGCAGAAATGTTGTTGGTTCTGATGGTAAAGTTTTCAAAGGTTACGGTTTCATGATTCATGAGTACCTATTTGAAGAGTATGCATCATTTGGTCGCGGTCACGGTCATGACTTGGCTCCATTTACTACTTACCATAAAGTTCGTGGACTTAAATGGCCAGTTGTTGATGGTAAAGAAACGCAGTGGAGATTTAATGCTAAATACGATCCTTATGCAGCAAAAGCTACTAAAGAATCAGGTAATTCTCATGCATTCTACGGAACACTAGCTAAAAACCTTTTACAAGGTGATTTAAAAGGTCCAGATAAATCAAGAGGTAAAAAAGCTTTAAAAAATAAAGCTAAAATCTTTGCTCGTCCTTATATGGAGCCACCAGAAGTTCCAGATGCTAACTATGATACATGGTTATGTACAGGTCGTGTACTTGAACACTGGCACTCAGGAACTATGACTATGCGTGTACCTGAACTATATCGTGCAGTTCCAGAAGCTCTATGTTATATTCATCCACAAGATG
>JAGGRU010000192.1 GCA_021159425.1 Sulfurovum sp. | reverse complement strand
GAACTCTAAAGACTTTGAGTTAGACCTTTAATGAAAAAGTATTTAATTGACAGTTATATATTAATCTATTTTTTAAAAGGGAAACAAGAAGTTGTCGAAAAATTATCCCGTATCCCAATGGACGATCTGTATATTTCAAGAATAAATTATACTGAATTGATTTATGGTGCTTACAACTCTACAAAAATTAATCAAAATTTAAAAGTTATTGAACCATTTCTTGATAGCTTTAAAGTATTAGAATTCACTAAAACATCAAGTCTGATTTTTGCAAAAGAAAAAGCAAGGTTGAAAAAAAACGGTAATATAATTGCTGATATGGATTTAATGATAGCTAGTATAGCGATTGAAAATGACTGTACTTTGATAAGCAATAATATTAAACACTTTGAGAGAATACAAAACCTGGAACTTGAACAAAAGTTATAACAATATAGTGAGGTGAAGATAATACTATGATAAACGACAAACGCATAAAACGTATAGACGTCAGTCTCTCCCGCAAACAACCCACACTTCAAATCATGCTTGACAATGTTCACAGCTCACAAAACCTTTCAGCCATCATTCGTACCTGTGACGCAGTAGGGGTGCTCGATATCTACTACTCAACCAAAGAAAATGAAACCCTTCGCATACATAAAACCATCACTCAGGGTGCACACAGATGGACACATCGTTATCGTATGAATGATCATGATAAAGTAAGATTTTTAAAACAGAAAAAAGCCCAGGGGTTTCAGGTGGTAGTAACACATCTTGAAGAACGAGCCATTTCATTTAGAGAGATAGACTATACTAAACCCACACTGCTTGTCATGGGAAATGAAAAAGAGGGTGTTTCGCCTGAAGTCATCGAGATGGCAGATCAAGTCATCATCATCCCTATGCAGGGAATGGTACAAAGCCTCAACGTCTCTGTTGCCACTGCACTCATACTCTATGAAGCACAAAGACAACTTGAAAATGCAGGCAGATATGATGAACCAATGCTAAGTGAAGAAAAAAGAGAAGAGATCAAAATGGCATGGGTTTATCGTGATACTGTAGCGCGGAGAAGCAAAGGGCAGATCGCTTTAGAGTTTAAAGAGGAGATCATTGACTTTTTATAGTTGTTTCTTAAAATATAAATACTCTCATTTCTATTTTAAATGATATAAATCAGCACCATAAAATAGTGCAAGATACTCCCGCCTAAAACAAAAAGATGCCAAATTGCATGGTTAAAAGTTAGCTTATCCCAGACATAAAAGATGATACCCACAGTATAAGAGAGCCCACCAGCCAAAAGAAGCCATAATCCACCACTTTCCATACTTGAAAGCAATGGTTCTGTCGCAATTATGATCATCCATCCCATAAGCAGGTAAAGCATTAAAGAGAGTTTTTCAAAACGTCCGGGGTAGGCAAATTTCAAAAAAATGCCAACTATGGCTGCACCCCACACAACAGAAAAGATACTCCATCCCCATGCACCACCTAAAGCAAGTAATGTTACCGGAGTATAGGTTCCGGCTATTAAGAAATAGATAGAGGCATGGTCAAACTGCTGGAAGATTTTTTTGACCTTCGTATGCGTGATCGCATGATACAGTGTAGAAGAACCATACATCACGATCAGAGTTGTTCCAAAAATAGCAGCACTGACAATAGCTAAAGCAGAACCCTGCAAGGTAGCATAAGCAACCAAAATAGCCAACCCCGCAATACTCAACGCCAAACCAACACCATGAGTGATAGCATGCCATATTTCTTCAGTAATTGAAAACTGGTTCACACCATTACTCATAGTTACACCTTTGTCCGGATTTGTAAGTTTTATCAATTATAGTATAGTTTTATTAAGTTGTAGAGCTTACAGCTTGTTAGCATTTATGATTTACATCTTTATCAAAACTCAATTTCCCATACCCTTGCAAGCGACTCTTCGCACAGATCAAAGCATCAACAAAATCTATGTTTTTTGTTTCGACAATATTCAATGTCTCAATAAGCAGAACTTTATCACCAACAACACCCCTAAGAGCAATGATTTTTTTCAAATCTTCAATTACGTTAGTTTTTGGAAGTTTGTAGAATTTAGTCAAAACAAAAAGGACTTCCATCATTACAGATTCAAGAATTTCAACTTCATATTCTCCTTGTTCGATTTTAGTAAAGATCTCTGTAGCTATGGCTAAATGTTCAGGATGGTCACCAACCAGAAAACGTATGATGACATTAGTATCAATGAGGTAAGTCATATTTCTCACCCATTGCCTGTTTCATGGCTTTTTCTTTTACCATTTCAAGGTCATCTACTTTTTCTACTTTATCTTTATATTTGCCTGCCAATGAAGCAATAATAGAATGTTTTTTAACAGGGTAAACAATAGCTACATCTTTGTTTTTACGCTTATCTACTATGGTGATGGCTTCTGTAAGTTTTGTTATCAGTGTAATGTTTTTTTGTATTTCACCTATAGATATGCTATACATAAAATAATCCTTTTATATAAATGTAATTTTATTATATATAAATATGAGTTTATTGTCAAGATAATAATCTTACCCTAAATAAGAATCCAAAGTAAACTCCATATCTTCATCAAGATCCATGTTTTTTCTCATCCATTTGATATAGCCCATGTCTTCTTTGGCTATATCTTCTATCTCTCTGCCTTTGTATTTACCAAATTTAAATGTTTTCATCATGACAGGCGTTTGAGTAAGTTCAGCCATTTTTTGCATTGGATTTACACCAGGGAAATTCTCTTGTGTTAACTGTACAAGTTTTGAGAGCAGGAGTTTCATAACAAGTACATCACCTATGGCATCATGGGCTTTAATGGTAATGCCAATTTTGGCTGCTTCTGCCTGTTCTGTTTTGTAGAGTTCCAAAGAGTAGCGCAGGTATTGAAGTCTGTGGTAGGGACTGTCGGGAAGCAAATGTCTTGCACAGCGAACCGTGTCTATGAGTGTATAGTTATTTGTAAAACCCTCTTTTTCTATCATTCCCAAGTCAAAAGAGATATTATGCGCAATGAGGTAATTCTCTTTTTGATTTAACTCCAGCACTTTTTTGGAAAAAGCAGTTTCAGAGTAAGGTGGCTGGTTTTCTATGACATCGGGAGTAATATTATGTACTTCCATCGCTTCTACACCAATAGGAACAGGCGCAGAACAGAGTTCATCAAAAATTTCAATATTGTCTTTTGAATGTACGATCATAGCTCCAACCTGTATGATGCGGTCTTGCTCTTGATTTCCTGTGGTTTCGGTGTCAAATAGTACGTATGCAGGCATGGTTTCCCTTTGGTGATTAAGTAGAGAATAGTACCGTATTTCACATAAATAGAACCCCCTGCATCGTAACTCTCAATCACAAATGGTATAATAATTTAAAATTAAATAAATGGAATTTAAAATGTCAATGGATGCACAACTTATAGAACATATGATGAACCCTAAGAATTACGGTACTTTAGAAGGTGCTGATACTCAGGGTATAGGTAAAAATCCTGAAAATGGTGAAAAGGTAGCTATGTATATCAAGGTAGGAAAAGATGAAACCAACCCTTATGTTGAAGATATACGCTTTCAAGCCATAGGATGTACAACAACAGTGGTCGCAGGTTCTATGTTGACTGAAGAAGCCAAAGGTCTTAACTTTAAGGGTGTTCAGAATTTAGTTGAGGCAACAATGAAACTGCTGGACAGACTTCCTCCTGAAGATGCTGCATGTTCTGAAATGGTGGCTTTAGCCATAAAAGCGGCAGTCGATACTTACGAAAAAAGAGAAAGTGATCCGGACTATCCTGTGATCACTTACAAAATTGTAAACTCCTGTGTACCAAAAGAGGAGTTTACAGAAACATTAAATAGTCAAGAGGAAGGAAAATAATATGAAAACACTAATGATAAAAACACACGAAGCATGGCTTGCAACACTTATGGCAGGCTTTATGAGTAAAACTGAAAACAAACAAGTACTTTTTGATTTCTCAGATATCCTCTTTAGACATTTTACCTGGCTTGAAAATGAACTGATCGAATTAGGTGAAACCTATAACTATGACAGAGATGCCATTCCCATAAAAGTAGCAAAACTCTCTGATCTCCTGCGTGATATAGAAAAAAGATTAAACGAGATCGATCTGCAGCTTTTAAGCTCACCCGATAAACATCTTAATGCACGAATTGCTACAGATATTACATATATGAGGGATGTTTTAATGCATATGGAAGATGAAGATATCACAGCATTCGCTATGGAGCGTAAATTCCCGGGTATAGACTTGACTGAAGAAGCAACTGATGCATTAACGCTTTTCCTTTTTGAAGAAACCTATAAAGAGTATGAACTCATTATGATCTACAACTATCTTAAAGCACACAGTTCTGACGCTTATATGAATAGAATTTTCCAAATACTCATTGATGAGAGTTTCTTCCACTTGAAAAGTTTTGGAGAGATGGGTGCAAAAATGGGGATACTTGCTGTACCTCGTCTCATTATGAAAGAGATATATCAGGTTGAGGATGTAGTACAGTTTCTTAAAGATGGTATCAATGAAGAGTTGTTGGCAAAAGAGGAGTGCATAAGGCTTGCAGAAGCAGTATCCAAAGACAGTCCAGAGTTGGAAAAATTCTTTGACTTTATTAATCATCAGGAAAATTACCATATTTCTCTTATGGAAGATGCTTTGAAACATTTTGAAAAGGGAAATAATGAGTAAGCATTATACTTCTCTTATCTCCAGTGGATTTGGAAAATTCGCAAGCAAAGAATTCCCCTCATCCATACAAAATTTTATCAATAACTCTTATGTCAAACTCATGGGACTTGATATGAGTGAGTTCAGAGAGCCTAACTCTTATAAAACACTCAATAAGCTTTTTACCAGAGCACTGGAAACACCCAGAGCACTGCCGGAAGATGAGAATGTATTCATCTCAGGTGCAGATGCACTTATTTCTGATGCAGGAACCATCAGAGATGGTAAAGCGTATCAGATCAAAGGGATGAGTTACAGTATTGAAGAATTATTTGGTGAATACCATAAAGATGCAGTGAGCAGAGTAGAAGGAGGGGAGTTCATCAATTTCTATCTTTCTCCTAAAGATTATCACCGTTATCATATGCCAATGCGCCTCAAGATCAACTCTTTAACACATATCCCGGGTAAACACTACCCTGTAAATTTTCCATTGCTTCGTAATAAAGTGGATCTTTTTATAGAAAATGAAAGAGTGATCATAGAGTGTGAAGATGATAAAGGCAGAACGCAGATACTCGTACTTGTAGCAGCCCTGAATGTAGGTCAAATGGTTGTGACCTTTGAAGAAAAGGTAAGAACCAACTCAGAGATCAGAGAGCCTGTTCACTATGAGTATGAAGATCTATGGGTGGAGAGAGGAGATTTCTATGGCTGGTTTGAAATGGGTTCTACCATCTTGACTTTCTCTCAAAAAGGAAGTATTGTCCCTGAAGTAGCTATTAACCAAAAAGTGTCATTTACTGATGTTTTAGGAAAAATCCAATAACAGGAGAGTTGTTATGTTAGTTGTTAAAGAGATACAGGAATACGCACAGGTACGAACTAAAGCCAGAGCATACCTCTGTTACATTATGAGTCGTAATATCTCGCAAAGTATGGATGGTGGTACACTTGAAAGTGTCATTGGAAAGATCAAAGATCTGAAAGAAGCTTTACCTCAAAGTGAAGTGATCTATGCGATCGATGGTAATGGTATTCAGATGGTCAATAATATCTCCTCTACTTCAAAACTCAATGGATTTGGGAAGGGTGATGACAGATCTGACAGGGCATATTACTACAAAACACTCGAAGAACATCGTTGCATGCTTACAGACCCTTACCCTTCACTTGTAAGTAATGAACTAGTTGTCACCGCAACCTTTCCCCTCTATGATAAAGACAATAATGTTTTAGCCATTATCTGTATCGATATCACACTCAAAAATATCCTCAAAATGGTGCATCCAAGTTCCATTGACTCTACCTTCGGAACTGTGAGTAGGGTTGTGTATGCTGCTTTTTCTTTTGCACTTTTTGCTGTAGCGGTCTTACTTTTCATTAAAGGTGTGTCAAGTTTCTTGCACTTTGGATTGGATTTTTCTGCAATAGATATTAACCTGATGTTCAAATCTACCATTCTTCTCACTCTTTCCCTGGCGATCATGGATCTTGTGAAAGCGATCTTTGAAGAAGAAGTCTTGGGAGCGGAAAAAAGACATGGTTCAGGTGATTCACATCAAACCATGGTACGCTTTTTAGGTTCTATTATCATCGCACTCTCCATTGAGTCATTGATGCTTGTCTTTAAATTTGCATTGACCGATCCTAGCAAATTATTGTATGCAGTTTATCTCATTGGCGGTGTGACTGCACTCATCATAGCACTTTCCATTTATATTAAAGCGACAAAAGAGGAGAAAAGGTGAGTCAGAAACTGATCATTTTCGATATGGACGGTACACTGGTAAACTCATCCCTTACCATAGCAAATGCTATTAACTATGTACGAAAAAACCTGGGTTTTGAGCCTATGGAGCAAGAGTCTATTTTAAGAATGGTAAATGACCATACACTGAATCCTGCTAAAACGTTCTACCATGCAGAAGCTTTTGATGCAGACCATGAAAGATGGTTTTCTGAGTATTACACTAAAAACCATGAAAACGAGTTGGTACTCTATAATGGCATAAAAGAGTTACTGGAGAGTCTTAAAGACAGGGGTCATGCACTAGCCGTGGCAACCAATGCCTATAGAGGTTCTACCATTGAGTCGCTTACCCATCTTGATGTGTATGATCATTTTGATGCTATTGCCTGTTATGATGATGTTGAAAAAGGCAAGCCTCATCCGGATATGCTTCATAAAATACTTAATGACTTAGGTCACTCTAATGAAAAATCTATCTTCATAGGAGATGGACCACGTGACGAAATGGCAAGTAAAAATGCCGATATACCCTATATTATGGTTGACTGGGGCTTCACTGATCACAATGATGCAGTACGCACTGTTCAAGACTTAAAAGAGATGTTGCACAAGTTATAGATTAAAAAACGATCTGCCCGTCATTTTGCATGCGCATCATTATATCTTTTGCTTTTTGATGTCCCTGAAATGAAGCTTTTCTGCACCATTCTATCGCTTTCTCTTTGTCTTCATCACAACCCAGACCCATATCGTAAAGTGCCCCGAGATTGAACTGTGCAGATGCATTCCCTGCTAGTGCTGCTTTTTTGAAAAGGGTATAGGCTTTTTTATAATCCTGTTCTACCCCTCTACCTTCTTTAAACATAGCAGCCAAGTTGTTAAACGCCTCGATATTGCTGCGTTTTGCTGCTTCTTCATACCAAAATGCCGCTTCTGAAAAGTTCTCTTCACAGCCTTCACCGTTTTCAAGCATAAGTGC
>JAGGRU010000251.1 GCA_021159425.1 Sulfurovum sp. | reverse complement strand
ACTACACCAAAACCTCTAAAATATAAAAAACCTAAGTAGTAAAAACTTGTTGGCTCTTTTTGTTCTGCAAGTTGCGTGTAAAGTGTAAAAGCTTGCTCATACTCTTTGGCGAGTAAGGCTTCGTAAGCTTCTTTAATCTGTATACTCATAAAAATATGTCCTTCGTAGGGTCGGTTCACCGACCATGATATTGTTTTTTATAGATTTTGGTCGGTGAACCGACCCTACGGTAATTATGCCTTAAAATTATCTAGTTCAACAGATACTTTAACCATCTTCTTTTCTGCATCTTCCAATGCCTGCTTATTCTCAGCAATCACAGCTTCAGGTGCATTGGCAACAAATCTTTCATTGTTCAGCATACCATTGAGTTTTGCGATCTCTTTTTCAAGCTTCTCTTTCTGACGTGTAAGTTTTGTAATGATAGGGGTCATATCTATCTCACCTGTTGGAAGATAAACTTCCAGATTATCCGAAACATCAGTGATAGAGTCTGCTACTTTTGCATCAACAAACTCAATGCTTAAGACTTTAGCCAATTTTTCGATGAACGGTTTAGCCATGTCTGTATCTATATCAGCATCCAGTTTGATATACGCTTTGTCTATCTTAGAGTTCCCCATATCTATGACTACTTTTGCACGTCTAAGTGCAGTGATCGACTCTTCGATGATAGCAAACATGTTTTCAGCTTCTACATCTCTTTTAATATCTTTAGGGAAGTTCATGATCATCAAAGATTCACCCTCTTCAAGTGTTGTGCCTGAAAGCTTGTGGTAAAGATGATCTGCGATGAACGGCATAAATGGAGAAACCATTTTAAGTGTCTCTTTAAAGATAGCTCCAAGTTCTACGATGCTCTCACGGTCAGCTTTAGAGTACTCAATACCCCAGTCACAAAATTCATTCCATACAAAGTTGTAGAGTGTCTTGGCAGATTCATCAAATTTATAAGACTCAATGGCAGCACGGATTTTTTCTACCGCAATACTCAAGCGGCTTTGCATATAACGTCCAAGCGGTGTTTTCACCTCAATGTCTTTGAGCTCAGGAAAGATCTCTACATTGAGTTGCAGGTAGTTCGTTGCATTATAAAGTTTGTTGGTAAAGTTTCTGAATTGATCCAGGTTTTTCTCCCCAAGCTTAATATCACGACCCTGTACAGCCAAATAGGCGAGGGTAAACCTAATAATATCAGCAGAGTGTTCTTCAACCATATCGAGAGGGTCAATCACATTTCCCTTTGACTTAGACATTTTTGCACCCGTTTCATCACGTACAAGTGCATGCATATAAATATCTTTAAACGGTAATTTTCCTTGGAAGTGCTCACCCATCATCATCATTCTTGCTACCCAGAAGAACATGATGTCAAATCCGGTAATGAGTAAAGAGTTAGGGTAGAAATCTGCCATATCTGAGTCATTGTAAAGCTCAGGAAGTTTTCCATTGTTTCCCCAACCCAGTGGAGACATTGCCCATAATGCAGAGGAAAACCAGGTATCGAGAACATCCGGGTCTTGTGTAAACTTCTTGCTTTGACACTTAGGACAAGCATCTGGTTCATCTGCTTTGTCAGCCCATGTATGAGCACAGTCATCACAGGTAAATACCGGAATACGATGTCCCCACCAAAGTTGACGAGATATACACCAGGGACGAAGCTCATCCATCCATGCTGTGTAAGAGTTTATCCAGTGGGCAGGGTGGAAATTATTGTGTTTTTTAGTCTCTTTAATAGAGTTTTCAGCTATTTTCTCAGACAAGAACCATTGTGTAGAGATAAAAGGCTCTACGATGTTTTTGCAACGGTAACAGTGTCCAACCTGATGGATATGCTCTTCAATTTTTGTAATGTACCCTTCAGCTTCAAGCTTTTTGACGATGACAGGTCTTGCTTCAAGTCTCTCCAAACCTTCAAATTCACCACAATACTCATTGAGTATTCCTTTTTCATCAAAGACTTTAATGAACTCCAGATCATGTCTTTTTCCTACTGCGTAGTCATTCTGGTCATGTGCAGGAGTAACTTTAACCACACCTGTTCCAAGCTCCATATCTACATGTGTATCGGTAATGACTTTGATGATTCTGTCAGTCAATGGTAAAAGCACCTCTTTACCGACAATGTCCGTATATCGGCTGTCATCGGGATGTACCATGATCGCTGTATCTCCAAAGTAAGTCTCCGGTCTGGTGGTTGCAACCTCAAGTTGCCCGGAACCATCAGCAAATTTGTAGACCATTGTGTAGAATTTACCGTTTACTTCTTCATGTTCCACTTCAATGTCAGAAAGTGCACCATCATGTGTACACCAGTTTACCATGTAAGTATTTTGCGTAATATGACCTTCGTTAAAAAGAGAAACAAAAGCTTCTTTAACAGCTTCTTTAAGACCTTCATCCATAGTAAAACGCTCACGCTTCCAGGCAGGAGTAACTCCCAGCTTTCTCATTTGATGTACAATGTTCCCGCCGGATGTCTTTTTTTGTAACCAGGCACGCTCTAAAAACTTCTCACGACCAAGTTCTTCTTTTGTCGTACCTTCTGCCAACAGTTGTTTCTCTACGATATTTTGCGTAGCGATCCCTGCATGGTCAGTCCCCGGTTGCCAAAGTGTCTTAAATCCATCCATACGCTTGTAACGCGTAATAATGTCCTGAAGTGTAAATGTCAGTGCATGACCGATGTGTAAGCTTCCTGTTACATTGGGAGGAGGCATCATAATAGAGAAGGTTTTGCCTTCTTCCTGAATACTTTTGTTTCCCTCTATTTCAAAATATCCACGATCTTCACAAATCTTATAGTACTTGTCTTCTACTTCTTTTGGCTCATAAACTGCTTTTTTTTCTGTTGTTTCGCTCATTGTATTATCCTACATGAATGTTATATTGTCGCGATTATACCTAAATGGTGCTTTTTGTTTTATGGAAGAAGTTTTACATCAACTCTTTGATCATCTTTAGATCTTCAAATACATCTTTTTTGGCAGAGGGATTTCTAAGTAAATAACTTGGATGGTACGTAGGAATAAGTGTATATCCATTCTGTTTATGGATCGTTCCACGCACTTTCGAGATGTTTGTTTCATCACCGGTGAGATAATGATAAGCAGTAGCTCCAAGCGCAATAATGATCTTTGGGCTAATAAGTTCAATCTGTTTTAACAGGTAGGGCTGACAAGTGTGTGCTTCTGTCGGTGATGGCTCTCTGTTGTCAGTCGGTCTGCATTTAACAATGTTGGTAATATATACTTCTTCTCTTTTTACATGCAGTACATTTTCTATCATTTTAGTCAACAATTCACCTGAACGTCCTACAAACGGTTTACCCAGTCTGTCTTCTGTAGCACCGGGGGCTTCACCGATGAACATTAGATCTGCATTCAGGTCTCCTTCCCCAAAAACAACATGTGTACGACTTTTACTTAAGAGGCAAAGATGACATTCAAGTGCCTGTTTCTGTAATTTTTCCAGCGTATTTGGAAGTGTAAGGTCTGGTTCTTCTTCTTGAAAAGGCACTACAGAGGTGTAACTGTAGCCTAACTGTTTAAGTCTATAAAGTTGTTTTAAAAGGAGGGCATTTTTGAGGTTTTTCATGGGAGTATTATACTCCCAAAACTCTTAATCATTATAAACAGGAACCTGTATCAATATAATGCAGTGCAGTCTTAAGCATTATTTCTTCAGGATCACCCATTTTACGTGTTATATCATCTTCTGCTGTACATGTCGCCGGAATTCCCTCAAAACCGCTAGTATTATCAGCATTGTTATTTACAAAAAAGTTAATAAGAAAATAGTAATTACTCCCATAACTCTTACCTGACATACCTACAGGTTTACCATGTGTTGCATCTCCAACAGTCACTACATTCTCTGCTCCCAAATAAGGAACCAGTGCAGAAATGAGTGCTTCACTTGCAGAGGCAGAATCTTTTGTCACAAGAAAGACAACTCTTTGCATATTTAATTCATTACCATCCTGCATATCTGCATCTTCAAAATAATAGCTGCTGTTTTGGCTTTTATAATTAGCGTTCCAGTCTAAATACATTTGCCTTTGACCTGCATGTGTATTACTTATATTATCGATCAAGGCACTGGTTGTATCAACTGATCCACCACCATTGTAGCGCAGGTCTATGACCAGTTCAGAGATACCTGCAGCTTTAAATTTAGTGAATTCCTGTTCAAATTCATTTACAGAGGTTTCTGTAAACTCATCATAACGTAAATATCCGACTTGTCTTCCATGATCATTTATGACATTTCCTAAAGTAACTTTGAAGGTATATTCTCTTGGTACAACCACTACATCAACTTGATCTGAACCCCTAAGCACTGTAAATGTTGTAGATACATTTACAGCTTGACTTGCATTCGCAATAAGGGAGTCATTTACCGCTTCACCATTGATCTCTAAAATCTTATCTCCTCTAAAAAGTTTTCCAAAGGCAGGAGCGCCTATACGCACCAGAACGATGTTGAAGTCATTAGG
This sequence comes from Sulfurovum sp., assembly GCA_021159425.1. Lineage (GTDB taxonomy): Bacteria > Campylobacterota > Campylobacteria > Campylobacterales > Sulfurovaceae > Sulfurovum. The sequence continues at coordinate 3,001 of JAGGRU010000251.1, read as the reverse complement.
AGTATATGCAAAACCAAACCCTACAGTTCTTTGATTCGCAGCATCTTCATATTGTTGCGGAGTAACACTGAAACTCCATTGATCGGGAGGTGTAACTTTAAGTCCATCGACCAGTGACTGAGGTGTAGAAAAATTATTATAATCTATATTGGATGTTACCTGATCATACCAAAGGTATTCTGTTAGAAACAAATGATGTACAAACTCTTTTTCTGCCAAAGAGAAAGGTTCTGTACTCTCTACAGGAAGGGTACCAAACCCTCCACTTGAGCCAGATGAACCACAAGAGCTTAAAAAGAGGGATAAAGAGAGGAGAATAGGGGCTAAAATTTTATATTTCATGGAAGTCCTTCTTACATTAAAGTTTATTATATCTAAAAAAATTTGGCTATAGTTAGAGTATGAATAAACCATTACTGTTATTTATCTCATTTTCAATATTACTTCTCCTTGCTATAGTTACGTATAGTAAGTATTGTGAATCCAAACCCAATGGATGCAAACAAGAAAAATATGATGAAAAAGATCTGGGACCAAAAGAAGGTATAGATTGGTAACAGGAACAAAAACAATATTTAAATACCTCTTACTCTTTAGTCTTGTACTATGGTGTGTCATACCACTTTATGCAAAAGAGACACAAGGTGCTTTGGAATATCTGAACACACACAGGCAAAAAAGCGGACTCATAAAATTTAAGCCGAACAGGAAACTCAACAGAGCCGCAAAATCCCATGCCAACTATCTTGTGAGACAGCAGAAAAATGGCCACTATGAGAAAAAAGGATGGAAGGGATATACCGGGAAAACACCCTCAGACAGAGTTTTAAAAGCAGGGTATGCTTCTAAAGCAGTCATGGAAAATGTGACTGAAAATGCAAAGAATTATAAACATTCCATCGATATACTTTTAGCAGCTATTTATCACCGTTTTGTCTTTTTGAATTTTGAGAATGATGAAATAGGGATAGGAACTGCTTCTAGCGGTAAAAAGAGAAGGGTGACTTCTGCTTTTGTCTACAATACAGGTTCCACTGAAATTACTAAGCTATGTAAAAGATCCTATAATATGGAAAACAATACCTATTATGTTCAAAATATGTGCAAGGACAGCAAGAAGCTGATACCCAGGTATCTTTATGAACAAAAACAGGAAAAGGTGAGAAGAAAGAATGCCAAGATAGTGCTTTATCCTTATTCAAATGCTAAAAATGTCTTACCTGTATTCTATACCGAGAATCCTCATCCTCTCCCCGGCTACAAAGTGAGTGGATACCCTGTGACTGTACAATTCAATCCTCTCTTCTATAAAGAGGTAAAGTTGAAGAAATTTCGTCTTTATGATGCAAAAGGCAAACGTATAAAAAAGGTTAAAATACTTACACAGAAGAGTGATGTTAATCGTCGTTTGACAAAGTTGCAGTTTGCTTTGATGCCTTTGAAAAGATTGGAGTTCGGAACGACATATCAAGTAAAATTTGAAGCTGTAGCCGATGGAAAGAGAATAAAAAAAAGTTGGAAGTTCACAACAAAAAAGCCTAAAGGCACAGTGCATAAAATAACAAAGAAAAAAACAACACTGAAAGTAAAAAGAGGAGAAAAAGTAGCTCTCTATTTTGAGCCTGCATCCAAGAAAGATATATTGGATTGTATCAGCTATACAGATAAATTACATATCTTCTGCGTAGATCAAAATACACTTTCAGTTACTATTCCCAGAAATGAATATTTGGTAAATAAGTACACAGTAGACACAGATAAAAAATCAGTTGACTTGATCATAAAGTAAAGAGATAATGGTTTGGATATAATATTGAACCCTCTGACTAACCTAGAGGGTTTAATTATCAAGGAAATTATTAAATGAAAAAAATGAAGATCATAGTAGTATTGTTATTGGTTCTGTTATTAGGTATTGGATTTATTTCAATGCAAAAAGATGGATACAGAGATCATCAGGTAAAAGATTTTGAAAAAATTTATTTACCTAAAAAAACAAAAGAGTGTCTAAGTAAACATGGTTATTCAGTTGAAAACCCGAGTGCTGAAGAGAAAAAAGAGTGTGAAGATTATGTAAGACAGATCTGGTATGAACAAAAAGTTTTAAATGGTATTGAAGAGTAAAAAAGAGTTTTTGTCAGATACTGCAGTGGTTACGGGGCACAAAAAGTGCTACCCGGACTTCTCGAAGCTTTATTGGTTTAGTGCTGTAAGCATATCGTTGAAGTTTTTCTGTGCTTCGAGCAAGTTCTGTTGGATCTTTGTATTGTTGCGAAGGATCATGTCGGAGGCAGTGACGGCTCGCTCCAGATCTTCATCACTCTGATCATCCATTTCGATCACTATGTCTGCACTTTTGGCTGTTCTTTCGGACATGACAGCAATATCATCGGAAAGATGGAGCATAGCGTCAATATAAACATTGTCGAGCCCTTCCATACCATCGATACCTCTGGATGCATGAAGCAGATTGCTGGACATATCCAACAGCTTCCGGCTCTGCTCCAGGTTACCGGTTGTTGTATCAAGCAGTGCTTTGTCCGCAGCTTCGCTTCTCTCTACACTTTTTCCTTCTACCGCATCAAAGGAAGAACTGCCTGATGCAGAACATGAGCTTCCACTTGTTCCTGATGAACAAGTACTGGTACCGCTATTTGAATCGCATGTACTCGCACCTGTTGAAGAGGAGCAGGTCGTATTACTGCTTCCGTTTGATGTACATGAATTTGTAGAGCTTGAATCTGCAGTGGGGCAGGATGTACCTGCTGCGAAAGTGGGAAGTGTGAAACATGCTGCCATGATCAACACTGTAGCTGTTTTTGTCATTTTTAAATCCTTATAGTGGAAGATAGTTGCTTCCTGTCTTTTTGTAATAAGATATTATAATATTAATACTTAAAAGCTACCTTTCAGTTTTTAAGCTCCAGTTTGAAGAATTCAATTTCTTACCTGTTGGGATGATCGTGAATGTAGTTGTGTTGTGTGCTTTGATATTTCCAAG